>DRPV01000089.1 GCA_011330685.1 Desulfobacterales bacterium | reverse complement strand
TGCCGGGCAATGGCCACGGCCCTGCGCACCAAATCCACATCCGTGCCGGCCCCTGAAGTGCCGCTGGAATAAGAGAGCATGGCCACCAGGGGCTCAATGCCGAACATCTCGGCCGTTCTGGCGGAACTGATGGCGATTTCGGCCAACTGCTCGGAATTGGGATCGGGGTTTACCGCACAGTCGCCATAGACCAGCACCTTGGTTTCCAGGCACATCAGGAACACCGAAGAGACCAACAGAACATCAGGCGGGGTGCCGATAATCTGAAAGGCCGGTCGAATGGTATGGGCTGTAGTATTAGCCGCCCCGGACACCATGCCGTCAACCATATTCTTATAGACCATCATGGCGCCGAAGTAATTGACATCACTCATGGTGTCAAGGGCCATATCCATGGTGACGCCCTTGTGTTTCCGCAGGGCGTAAAAGGTTTCGGCAAACTCCTCGTAAAAATCGCATTTTCTGGGATTAAGAATGGTTACTCCCGCCAGTTTCAGGCCCATAGTCGCGGCCCTGGAGCGCAGTTTCTTTTCCTCGCCAAGGATAGTCAAATTTACCACATCGCGCAGCCGCAGTATTTCAGCGGCCTGGAGAATACGGTCATCCCCGCCTTCCGGCAGTACAATATGTTTGCGGTTTTCCCTGGCCCGTTGAAAGAGGGTATATTCAAACATCAACGGCGACAAGGTGGGAGAGGCGGGAACCCGGATTTTTTCTTCCAGGGCCTGGATATCGACATTGGCCTCAAACATGCCGAGGGCCAGGGCGATTTTACGCTCATAGTCAGGACGCAGCCTGCCCCGCACGGCAGCGGCATGAATAGCTGTGCGGTAAGTATCGCTGGCAACGCGGTAGATGGGCATATCCAGGTCATCAAGACCCGCCAGCAGCCGCATAACGGAGGGAGCCGGCATCAGATCACCGGAGAGCAGGAGACCAACCGGTGAAGGGTAATTTCTGGAGGCAATGGCGCCGAGGGTCGTAAAAATGATATCAGAGCGATCGCCAGGGGTGATAATCAGATCATCTTTTTTTATGAAATTCAGGAAATTAGCCGGCCCCATGGCCGCCACTTTCAGATCACGAACATCACGCCGCAGGCCGGCCTTGGAGCCGCTGAACCACTCAGCCCCCACGGCCTCGACAATTTCCTCCATGGTCGGATTACCGAGATTTTTTACCTCGGGCAACAAATCAACCACAATACCGGCCTCACACTGCTGACGCACTTCCTCTGCCGCCCGGCGCAGAATAGTCTCATTGACCCGGTTGACCATAACCGCCAGCAACGGGCACTCTAACTGCCGGAAAGATTCTCGCGCCGCCCGGACATTGGCCAGCAGTTCCGATACCGTCAGTCCATATCCGGATGAGACATAAAGGGCGGGAGAGCCAAGTTCCCTGGCAATACGGATGGAAATATCGTAGTCAAAGATATCGGACAGACGGCTGATATCCGGCCCTTCGCAGAGCAGAAAATCACATTGTTCTTCCGCCTGCTTGAATTTGCTGATAATCTCGCGGAAAAGACGATTCTCGTCACCGGCGGCAATCCAGTCCCTGGCCTGATGATAGGCAACACCGATCATCTCCTCCGCTTGCAAGGCGATGTTAAAACGACTTGAAATTAACTGGATATGAGTGTCTTCAGCCGGCGGCATGGCTGAAATGGCCCGGAAAAAGCCAAGATGATCAACCCGGCGGGAGAGCATCTCCATCAGGCCCAGGGTAATAATCAGTTTCCCGCTGTTCGGCTCCAGACTGGCGATGTAAAGGCTCTCTGCCATGATTTTGTCGTAAGCTCCCAGGCTACATGGAGATAATCCGGGGCCGGAGGAGAATAACCAATTCCTTCTTACTGAGCACAGTTCCGTCGTTTCTAAAAAGTTTACCGATACCGGGAATCTTACCAAGACCGGAAACGTGGTTATCCGAATAGGAGGATGAGTTGTCGATAAGTCCGCCCACCACAAGCATTTCGCCGCTTTTCACCCGGACGATGGTATTCATCTCTCTTAAGCTCACCTTGGGCAGTCCCACCTGATTAGAGCCAAAGACCTTATATTCAATCGGCTCGCTCAGTTGAGAGGTAACCGGGGTCAAAGAAAGAATAACCTCGTTATTATCCCCAATGGTGGCGACCACCCCCATACCAAGGCCGGACATAACCGAGGCGGTATTTACCGTATAGGTAACACTGCCGGTGGTACCATCGGTGGTGGAACTTACCGAATCGACATATTTAACATTCTGGCCGACGCTGATCATAGCCGGTTGGCCGTTCATCACGCTGATTTTGGGACTGGACAGCACCTCAACATGGCCCTGCTGCTTCATGGCATCTAAAATCAAGGAAAAGCTTTTGTTGTCAATGGTCAGGAACTGCCCGTGGGTGGAGCTTGACGACATTTGCTGAAAATCAACGTTAAAACCAAAGCTGCTGCTCAACAGGTCATTCCAGTTAATCCCCGTAGTGTCATCTTTGGTCAGAGTAACCTCAACAATCTTGGCCTCAATGGAGATCTGGCGATATAATTCATGGCGCAGATTATCAAGATAGCTTGAAACCTTTTTTAAAAGCGATGGGGGAGCGGTAACCGTAATCAGGCCGATGGGCTGATCGATGGTGTAATAGCCCTTGCCGGCATCGGGAGCGGGAGCGGGGGCGGGGGTATTGGCCGCCGGAGTAAGCTGGATAACAGGCCGGGCGGCCGCACTGCCTGTACCTGGACTGCCGGCGGCCAGAGTTGCCAAAGATGCTGTCGATACCGACGTAGTTGGCGGCGGCGCCGACCATATCTCTAATATTTTATCAAGATTAGTGCGGATATTT
>DRPV01000088.1 GCA_011330685.1 Desulfobacterales bacterium | reverse complement strand
GTACGCCCTGCGCTGGTTATTTGCCCTGGCCGCCCTTCCAGGCCTGACTGCCACTATCTTTCTCTGGCGTCTGGTCAAAGAAAAAGTCAGTTCCATCCCCGCTTCACCGACCTCTGCCTCACGTTTCACCACCTCAGGCCCACTGCCACCCCGTTTTTTCCTCTTTCTGCTGGCAGTGGCCGTCTTCACCCTCGGTAACAGCTCCGATTTATTCATCATCTTCTACGCCCAAACCAAATTCGGCCTGGGCCTGGGCTGGGTAATCAGCCTCTGGATATTATTACATATCGCCAAAATAATCTGCAGTATGCCCGGCGGCTGGCTGGCCGACCGTCTGGGCCGCCGCGCAGCAATTATGGGTGGCTGGTTTGTTTATCTTATCGTTTACACCGCCATACCCATTACCACTCACCTTAAAGCCCTATGTGGCCTTCTGCTCCTCTACGGTCTCTATTACGGATTGACAGAGGGGGCGGAACGAGCCCTGGTGGCTGATTTCACTCCGCCTCAGGGGCGCGGCCGGGCCTATGGCTGGTATCACAGCGTGGTAGGATTCGCCACCCTGCCGGCCAGCCTGCTTTTCGGGGTATTCTGGGCCAGACTTGGGGCTCGAAACGCCTTCTTTATCGGAGCGGCTCTGGCCGCCTCAGCCCTCTGCCTGTTGCTGGTAACCCTCAGAAACACTTACAGTCAGGGGGATATATGAAGTTGGGTGTGGTTAATTAATCGCTTACGATTAGTGTGTAACGGCATTACCCGACAAGCTTACAAGGCAGGTAATCCCCCCCATTTTATTGCACTAATTATCCGATTAATTTGACAACGCGCTCCGCATTAGTTTATAATTCTTCGAATGTGTAACGTCAGCGAAGTATTTGAGACATAAAGCAGGTGCTCAGCAAATATTTTCACGATTAATGCCATGAAGAGATTTTCCGCCTTAACTACTCTCTGCCTTATCGTCCTCCAGGCCGCTCCCGCCCTCGCGGTGCAGCATCATGGCGGCACTGAAGGCCTGGTGGCCCATCAGACAGGGCATCTGCTCTTTATGGCCGGCATGGTCTATCTTTTAATCAGTACCTGGTGTGAACGCCATTCCGCCTCCGGCTGGCCGCAATTCACAACCTTTCTAATCTTCATCCTGCTTTGGAACCTGCTGACCTTCAGCGGCCATTGGCTGGCCGAATATATCCCCCCCAGCCAATTTCAAAACCAGGGCGGCCATCATATAGCCTTTACCATCCATTCCAGCGCCGACCTGCTGTTTTACCTCTCCCGCTTAGATCATCTTCTCCTTTTACCGGCCCTGTATTTCCTTTTTCTGGCCCTGAAAAAATGGCGGCGGCAGTGATGAATGTTTCCTGGGCTCCGGTGGAAATTGTTGACAGCGTCGGCTCAATTCTGGCCCTGTTGCTGGCCATAGGCTGCCTGCAACAGGCCTGGGTCTGGTATCGAGAGCGCCGCGAAGATATCTTCCGTCATTATATTCTGCTCTTTACCTTAGCGATTGTCGTTTTTGCCGTTTCCCGTTCCTGCGGCCACCTCATAAAACAAATTCTCATCCTGAGCGGACGCGAGCATACCTGGCATACACTATCACCCTTCAGCGGAGCCATAAATACTGCCACTTTTTTTGTTATTTTCTCCTTCAGCCTCTATTACCAACGGGTAAAAATTATTCATACCAAACTTGAGGAGTACAAAGATAATCTTGAGGAGATGGTAGCTCTGCGTACCGCCGAGCTTGAGGAAACCAATTTTTCCCTGGAAAACGAGGTTACAGAGCGCCAGGCAATCCAGAAGGCCCTGGAGGCTGAGAGGGAACGTCTCGCCGTTACCCTGCGCAGT
>DRPV01000087.1 GCA_011330685.1 Desulfobacterales bacterium | reverse complement strand
TGCTTCTATGATGTCAATCTGCGGCCGCCTTTTACGATTAGAAAATTAGTGGAAGAGTCCATGGCCGCCTCTTATATGGTCAAGATGAATGAAGAGGAATTCCTGAAAATTACCGCCTGGTACGGCTTTGACGGCCGCAGGCGCGAGGAGGCGGGGCGGCAGCTGGCGCAGCGCTTTAAGATCGGGGTTCTCGTGGTTACCCGTGGAGCGGGCGGCGGCTGGCTGCTCCACGGCAGCGAGTTCGTGGAGCACCCTGGTTTTGCCGTTAAGGTGGTGGATACCGTGGGAGCCGGAGATGCCTTTTTTGCCGCCTTTATTAATGGTTTCATGGCGGAGAAGCCCTGGGCTGAATGTCTACGTGCTGCCAACCTCCTGGGCAGTGAGGTAGCGGCCAGGCCGGGGGCCACGGCGCTTTAAAACCGGCATTGTTTTTTCGCTCTTACTCTTTATATGGCGGAGATTATTTTGAAACAAGAAATCGACAAAAAATTGATTGAGGAGCGCTCCCGCCATGAGGCCGAGTGGGGGGCGGCCATGGAGTCATCCGCGGATGCCATATATATACTTGATCCCGACCGCATGATAATGCGGGCCAACAGGGCTTTTTATAACATGACCGCAAGCTCGCCGGATAAAGCAATAGGGCGGCACATAACTGACATTGTTCATCCCAATGGGGAATTAGAGCCTTGTCCCGTCTGTCAGGCGCAGGAGGCAAAGAAGGACGCGGTCATTATTATGGAGGCTGATGATCCTGACAACCCTGCCGGCGTGCCATTGGAAATTATTGTTAAAGTGGCGCGGGATAAAAACGGTAAAGTCTTGAGTATCTTTATGAGCCTGCATGACCTGACGATAGGGCGTAAATTAATTGAAGAAAAGAGAATCCTTGAAGATCAGCTCCGACAGGCTCAAAAGATGGAATCAGTTGGTCGTCTGGCTGGCGGCATAGCCCATGATTTTAACAATATATTGACTACGATTCTTGGATATAGCGAGTTGGTGCTTATGGAAATGGCCGATAACGATCCATTTCGGGAGGAGATTGAAATAATTCGCAGCGCCGGCGAGAAGGCCGCTGGTCTCACCCGCCAGCTCCTGGCTTTCAGCAGAAAGCAGGTCATGGATAAAAAAACGGTTTCTATAAACAAAATTATTCAAGAAATCAGTAAATTGCTCGGGAAGATGATTGGCGAGGATATCATAATAACTACAGTAATGGATGCGGCGCCCGGCGTTGTGGATGCCGATCAGGGGCAGATTGAGCAGGTTTTGATGAATCTAATTGTAAATGCCCGTGATGCCATGCCCTGCGGCGGCCGTTTAATTATTGAAACGCAGAACGTCACTTTTGATCAGGAATACGCCAGGGCGCATCCGGAGGTTGAGGTTGGGGAGTATGTCATGATGTCCGTGACGGATTTTGGCGAAGGAATAAGCCGTGATGCTATTGAACATATATTTGACCCATTTTTTACCACCAAAGAACAGGGGAAGGGGACAGGGCTTGGCCTGTCTACTGTCTATGGGATAATAAAACAGCACAACGGATATATTTATGTCTATAGTGAGATTGGCAAGGGAACTACCTTCAAAATATATTTCCCGGCCAGCAGCCAGTTAATCGCGGAACCGGCTGCCGAGAAAGGGGAGAGCCTGTCTGCCGGTACGGAGACCATTCTTATAGTTGACGATGAACCATTAATCCGCCGTTTGATCATTGATACCCTTGAGCCTTTCGGTTACACGTGCCTTGAAGCCTCATGCGGAGCCGATGCCCTGCGTCTTATCCAGACAACACCTGAAAAAATTGATCTTCTCCTGACCGATGTAATTATGCCGGGGATGAACGGCAAGGAGCTTGCTGATAAGGTCAGCAAAGATAACCAAGCCATAAAAACAATTTTTATATCCGGGTATACCGAGAACACCATTGCCCGTCACGGTATTCTTGATCCTGAGATTAACTATATTCAGAAACCGTTGACTCCGACGGTTTTAATCAAGAAACTTCGCCAGGTTCTTGATGCCCGTCGTAATTAATTGGGCCCGCAATTTGTTTAACAGCGAGTTTGACAATGGGGTCAGGCTTGCGTTATTGCATTGTGCGTTGTAAAACCGCTACATAACGTGGTGTTCATGGAGCGCTTACCGTTAGGTGGATATGAGGTTGGGTGTGGTTAATTGATAGCTTACCAGAACGGATACAGAATACAAATACAAGCCCTGTCCCTAAATGATATCAATCGCCAACCAATAAATGGCCAAATAGAGCAAAAACACCAAAAGCCACGCCGGTATAGAGCTGGGAATGGGCCATATAACTATAACGTTTCATCTTTTTAACAAAGACCAATTGGTAACGGGTAAGCAAAAAAGCCCCGAAGGCAAACTGCCATAGAGCCAGGACTAAAATTGCATCCATCAGGAGGTTCGCTCGGCTCACTCCCTCCAAAAAGGTGTGTCCGAAGACCAGAACCACTGTCGTCACTCCGACATAGGGATGAGTTTTGTTTAGGAAGCGGATGAATTTTTTCAACATAGATTTGGTATCATTAACCGCAGGCTCGGGCAGAAGACGTTCCATGAGAGAGCCGTTATTCACCAAAAGTTTCAACAGCGTTCGCCCATAAATAATCACAAGTAACCAGAGCAAGCCGCTCCCCGTGGCCTCACCAACATCTGCCCGCCAGGATTTAAGGGGTACGGCAGTATGGACTGGTGCCATAATAACATAAGCACCTGAAATAATGGTCAAAACTACCGTATAAATAAGTATTTTTTTTATATTCCGCATTAGTTATCTCCTAAAAACAATCAGTAGTGTCCGGTTAGGAAATTGCATCTAATTAAATCCGGGTAATAGGACTGTCTTCTACGCTAAGGAGTGAAAAATTCTTTGACAGGAGTTTATGGGAAATCCCGATTCCCGCAGAAAAAGCTCTGTAATTTCAGCAGGTTAGGTGGAAATTACCTGTAAGACCCTCCTTGATTTCGTGTTGCTTGGTTTAAAAAATGGCATTGTTAAGTTAGTATAGCTTCGAGTTGCTGGTTCCATTTCAGCATTAAAAGAGTGACAGAATGCCTGAGCATATCCTTGCTCTTGCTATAGCATTTTGATTTTCG
>DRPV01000086.1 GCA_011330685.1 Desulfobacterales bacterium | reverse complement strand
TTCAAGATGAGCCGCTATCAGGAGTGGCTGATTAAGCATATTGAGGCCAATCCACAGTTTATTACCCCGGCCCGTTATCGCAATGAGGTTCTGTCCTTTTTAAAGGAGCCCTTAGAAGATCTGTGTATCTCCCGGCCCACCAGCCGTCTGACCTGGGGGATACCCCTGCCTTTTGACGATAATTTTGTCACCTATGTCTGGTTTGACGCCCTGCTTAATTACCTCACCGGGCTGGGTTATGACCCTGATGGCGAATCCGAGCCGCTGTTTAATGATTTTTGGCCTGTGGCCGAGCATGTCATCGCCAAGGATATCCTCAAACCTCACGCCATCTTCTGGCCCACCATGCTCAAGGCCATGGGGGTTGCCCCTTATCAGCGGCTTCATGTGCATGGCTATTGGAATATTAATGATACCAAGATGTCCAAGAGCATCGGTAACGTGGTGCGGCCCAAGGATCTGGCGGCTGATTACGGGGCCGATGCGGTGCGTTATTTCATGCTTCGGGAGATGTCCTTCGGGCTTGACGCCTCTTTCTCTCCCGAGGTGGTGATTAAGCGTTATAATTCGGATCTGGCCAACGACCTGGGGAATTTATGCAGCCGCACCATGGCTATGGTCAAAAAATTCACCGGCGGCCGGATTCCAGAACCTCCCGGTTCGGCAGACGAGCTTGATCAGGGGCTGATAACGGCGTCCACCGGTATGATTACCGAGTTTGAAGAGCATATGGCTGATTTTGGCTTCCATCTTGCCATGCGGGCGGTGTGGGAGGTAATTGGTCTGGCCAACAGGTATATTGTCGAAAACGCCCCCTGGGAACTGGCCAAGGATCCCGCCAGACGGCCGCGTCTTGAGGCGGTTATCTATAATCTCTTAGAGACCCTGCGTCTCATCGCTCTGCCGTTGCATGCCGTTATGCCGGCCACCGCCGCCCGGATTTTTGCTGTTCTACAAATTGAAGCGGCCCCTGATCTAAGCGCTCAGGGGCAATGGGGTGGTATTCTGCGCTCTGGGCAGGATATCAGCCTGCGCGGGGCGCTCTTCCCCCGCTTAGATGATAAGGGTAAGAAACAGGAGACGGCTGCCAAAGGCGGATCTGCCAAGAAGGCTGGGGACAAGGGCGGACAGGGGCTTGACTTTGCTGAATTCCAGCGTCTTGACCTGCGAGTGGCGCAGATTACCGCCGCTGAACGTATACCCAAGTCGGAACGTTTGCTGAAGCTCACCGTGGAGGTCCCGGAGGCCCGGACGATTGTTGCTGGTATTGCGGCATCGTATCAGCCGGATGAGATTATCGGCCGCCAGGTAATTATTGTTGCTAATCTCAAGCCCGTTAAGTTGATGGGGGTGATCTCGCAGGGCATGGTGTTAGCCGCTAAGGATAAAGACGGCCGTTTAATATTGTCAACGGTGTCCGACACCGTGCAGCCGGGAAGTAAAGTGGCCTGATGGCAGCCCGGCGGATAACAGAGCCCCAGCCCCTGGAGATATTGGAGCGTCAGAGCTCCGTTATGCCCCTGAAGCGTCTGAGGATACACGATAAATCCCGCCATCTGGCCGGTCTTTGTCTGTTGCGGGTTGAGACTGAGCTTGATCATGACGCCCTTAGTCGTGCTATAATCAATTCATGTGAGGAGCAGGGCGGTTTTTGCCTTGCTGACGGCGGCCGGGCGGCAGACAGCGGCCGGGACAGGGGGCTTAAAGCACCCGTTTCAACCCCCTGCCAGGTAAGTGTTGAGGAAAAGATTCAGC
Source organism: Desulfobacterales bacterium (assembly GCA_011330685.1). Classification (GTDB taxonomy): domain Bacteria; phylum Desulfobacterota; class Desulfobulbia; order Desulfobulbales; family VMSU01; genus JAADIV01. The sequence continues at coordinate 2,454 of DRPV01000086.1, read as the reverse complement.
TCTTTGGTTTTCTAAAAAAAAGGTAACTATGATGGACGCGCAAGCGGATAAAAACAGCGGCCCGCGAATAATCTGTGTCAGCAGTGGCAAGGGCGGGGTCGGCAAGACTTCAGTGGCGGTTAATGTCTCCAGCGCCATGGCCCGGGAGGGCAAAAAGGTGCTGCTGGTGGATGGTGATCTGGGCCTGGCCAATGTGGACATCGTGCTGGGGATCAATGCCCGGCATACCCTGCGGGAGGCGGTGGAAAACGGTATGCCGCTCATGGATATTCTGGTGCGTATTGACCCCAATTTTTTCGTCTTACCAGCCAGTTCCGGAGTTCCCGAGATGGCCAGTCTGGCCTATGAAGAGCAGGCCTTTCTCACCAGCGCCCTGGAGGAGGTGGCCGGCGCTTTTGATTATGTACTCCTTGATACGGCGGCTGGTATTGGTGATTCGGTGCTTTGGTTTAATCAATGGGCTGATAATAATATTGTGGTAATGTCGCCTGATCCCACCTCTATGACCGATGCCTACGCGCTGATTAAGGTCTTGAACAAACAATATGATAAAAGCGCTTTTCATCTGTTGATTAACAGTGTTAAAAGCAAAAAAGAGGGCCGGGAGGTCTTTAACGGTATTGCCGCGGTATTGAAAAAATTTCTGGATATTGAACCAGCGCTTTTGGGCATTATCCCGCAGGACAGTCATGTCAGCCGGGCCATCAGGACACAGAAACCCTTTGTTAACAATGATCCTGAGGCGCGGGCCAGCAAGGCGGTACGCCAGTTAGGGAAGGCCGTTTTCGCCCTCTAAAGACTATAAGGATATCTAACATGTTTGTATTTGCTAATTTTTTAAACGCGGTGGCCACCTTGGTGGATTTCGTGCTTTCAGCCTATATGTGGGTAGTTATCGGTCGGGCGGTTATTTCCTGGGTTAATGCCGACCCCTATAATCCCATTGTCCGCTTTCTCTATGATATTACCGAGCCCGTTCTGGCTCGTATCCGCCGCTTTCTCCCTGTGGCGGGCGGCGGCATAGACTTTTCACCCATGGTTTTGATTCTGGCAATTATCTTCTTACAGAGCTTTCTCGTGCCGACTTTGCATCGCCTTGCCATGAGTATGGGTTGAAACGTTTACTTTTTTGGGGAATTGACAAAACTGGGGGGGAGTTTTGACGTTTTGAATAGGGCTGCAAAATAAGAAAGATAAGAAAGATAAGAGGAATGTAACATGACTATATCACCGCAGGATATTCAATCTAAGCAGTTCCATATTCGTTTTCGGGGCTTTGATGTGGACGAGGTGGACGGTTTTCTGGAGCAGGTGGCAGAGCATTATCTCATGGCCCTGGAGGAAAAACGGCTGTTGAGTGAGCAGGTTGAAACCCTGAGGCAGGAGATGAAATCTCTGAAAAACGAGGAGCATTCCTTTAAAGATGCCCTTATCGCGGGCCAGAAGGTCGTAGATGAAATGAAACAGCGCGGTCGTGAACGAGCCGATGAATTGCTGTCTAAGGCCCGGCAGGAGGTGAAGGAGCTTAAAGATGCCGCCAATCAGGAGATTGCCGAGCTTGAGGGGCGGGTGGATGAACTACGGGCCATGCAGGGTGAACTGGCGGCAGATTTACGGCGGGTAATTGATAATTATATCAGCGGAATAGAGCAAAATATTGACGGAGCCCCTAACAGGGTGAGGGCTGAAAATAATGAGCCGCGAGAGGAGGATGCTCCGGCTCCGGATACCACACCTGATCCCCCCTTGGACCTCGATGACCTTTACGAGAAGATAGATTTAAACGCTGATTCGCTGCCAGGCTCTGAGATGGCGGCAGATATGGGGCTGCCTGATGAATTACCCAAGGCGCCGGACACCATCAGTCTTGATGTTGAGGGGCCTGAAATGACTATGCCCGATCTGGACAACGAAGTTATGTTCACCCTGGAAGATCCTCTGGACAATGAGGAGATTGATATCAGCATTGCCGGAGACAAAAAAAAGGATGAGTGAGCATCCGCTTCTGGCTCAGGGCTGTCTGACTCCAGGCCGCGATGGGGTATTGATTAATATCTATGTTCAACCCCGAGCCTCACGAGATGCCTTTGCCGGTATTCATGGGGAGTCTCTAAAACTTGCTGTTACCACTCCGCCCATTGATGGTAAGGCCAATGAGCGGGTAATCAAAATTCTGGCCAAACTTTTTCATATCTCCAAAAGTAGTATTATCCTGACCCACGGCCGCCAGAGCCGTCATAAACGTCTTTTGCTCTCCGGCCTCAGTCTGGATGATGTCCTGCCGGTGTTGTCGAAAGCGATCAATTAACGTAACCGTTCAGCTGCACCCCATTTTCGTCCGTTTCGGAGTCTACGCTTACCTGTCCACCTCACGTACGGGGTGTACAGACTCGGTGGCCAAAACGAACGAGGAAAGCGAAGACTCCGAGCTGGAGCACATCCGGAGTCTTCGCT
>DRPV01000085.1 GCA_011330685.1 Desulfobacterales bacterium | reverse complement strand
ATCCTCAGTTATTGATAAATTTGCCGATAAGTTTTTTGCCAAATACAATCCCCTGCCAAGTCATCGACACGCCCTCTATGCGATGAAGGAGTGTCGTCAGCATCACAGCCCGTATATGATTGCGCAATGTACCAATGACCAATGCCGGCATAGCACTTACGTCCCCCACTCCTGCGGCCATCGAAACTGCCCCCACTGCCAGAATCACGAAAGTCAGCGATGGATTGAGACCCAATTAAATAAACAGCTGCCGGCTCAATACTATCTGCTTACCTTTACCCTGCCACAGCAACTGCGAGAGCTTGCCTGGCAAAATCAACGACAAATTTTTACCATCCTTTTTGCCGTAATCAGTTAATTACTGAAAACATTCTGCCAAAATGATAAAAAATTACAGGGAGAGGCGGGATTCACCATGGTGATGCATACCCACTCAAGAAAGCTGGATTTTCACCCCCATATTCATGTAGTGATGCCCGGAGCCAGCATTAATAAGAAAAACAAGAAAAACAGGAAAAACAAAGTCTGGAAAGTCAAAACAGACAAATACCTCTTTAACTATAGGGCACTGGCCAAGGTGTTCAGGGCCAAAATACTCTCAGCTCTCGCGGACAATCAACTGCCAATTCCCGCTAACTGCCCAAAGAAATGGGTTGTTGACTGTAAAAACGTCGGCAATGGCGATAAGGCGTTAATATATTTGATTTTTAATCACCCGCACCGGAATATCGGCCAGGAGATCATGTAAGCCCCCGCGGCCGATAAAGGACGGCATAAAAAACCGGTTGAGAAGAGGCATGATACGGAAGGGCAAGGGGGACGTTGTTGTTTTATTGATTTATGTTTTGGTTACTTTCATTTCTTTCCCTTTCTCGTACACCGAATACAGGTCTCCCCGAATAAGAATGTGAACTTCCGATATGCGAACGCATTATTTATCGTATCTCCTGCTCCTTGGGCTTAATCATGTTGTGCTGACTTACCCCCCCACATCTTCGGAGTCTCCTGCGTCGTTTACCTGCATTTATAGGCTTCCTTCAGACCATATCTCACGGTAGCGCCCTTGCCATCGGTTAGTAATTTTGTTACGTTTCACAACGTTACATGGAACATTTAGAGGGGGGGGGACTTTACCCCCCATGAGTTCACGCCCATGCCGGACGTACACAAACGACTGCACTGGGCCCTGCGGCTTCGGTGACATATCGATCAGCCCCACCTTTATCGGCTTCGGTCAATGAAGTGCTTGTCTCAGGGAGGGCCAGTAAACCGAGGCGGTATATACATAGAAGCACTATACTGGACGAAGATGGGGTGTTGCTGAATAGTTTGCATCTGATAACCATGCGGGAGGGGAAAGACATCTCAAAAATTCTTAGTTTTCTCCAAAAGTTAGACATATTCACCGCCCTGCCGACAGCGGAACTGGCCAACCTGGCCGCCGAACTCAGCGAGTTCCACGCCAAGATCAAGACCACTCTCTGCCGGGAAGGAGAAGAAGGCGGCGAGATGTCGTTGTTAGAGAATGAGCCGCGTTCAGCCACCGTTATCGCCGCTGCCGGCTCTAGGCTCCTGACCATCACCGCCCGGCAGTTTAAACATTATTTCGCCGATGAACTGCGAGTCCTGGCCGCCATGCTCAAGACCCTGAGCCGAAGGCTGCGCCAGGATAACGAATTAATCGCCGCCGAATTTACCCAGGCCAACATCCTCATCCACGACATGCGTAATAACATGGCGGCCTTTACCTTACTGCATCTGCTGGACAAGAATTGCCGGGACAAAAAGCAGCTCCATTATATTCAGCTCATGCGCAAATGCAGCCAGGATCTGGCGGCCATGATTACCGAGCTCAACGCCGGTACCTTTAAGGTTCATCCCGACATCCAGGATAAAACAGTGGAATTAGACCTGACGGATATCGACAGTGATAATATCAAATGCCAGGCCACGGATATCCGCCGGTTGATCACCAATCTGGTAATCAACGCGGCCCAGGCCAGTAAAGCCGGGGGCGTATCCGCATAGGCCTGCAGTGCCGGAAAAATGAGGCCGTGGTATCCATCAGTGATGAGGGCCATGGCATCCCCATCCCTTTTAGATCTAAAATTTTCTTCCCTAACTTCAGCACCAGGGCTGAGGGCAACGGCCTGGGCCTGACCTCCTGCCGCCAGATAATTGAAGAGGAACACGGCGGCAGCCTCACCTTCACCCTGCCCCGGCAGTCAAAATAATAGTAAGCGCTCCATGCGCAGGACGGCGCCCCTGAAACGCTTACAGTTAGGGTGTGGTTAATTGATCACTTACAAAGAATCTATCGCGGGCCAAAATCCACCTGAGCGGCAATGTTAGCCGCTGTCTTCCGGCCAACCCCCTTAACTCGCAACAAATCTCTCCGACCCTTAAAGGGGCCATGCAAACGACGTGCATGGACAATGGCCGCGGCCAGTCCAGGCCCTACACCATGAATCATAGTTAGAGAATCAGCCGAGGCCAGATTAATGGAGAGCGGCCGCCAGGCCAGAGGCGCAAGAGACGGGGGCCAGGCAACAGGCTGCGGCGCCTGAGCGGGCCGCAGACGAAAAGCACT
>DRPV01000084.1 GCA_011330685.1 Desulfobacterales bacterium | reverse complement strand
TCGCTACCGGCAATTATTGAGCGCTGTCCATGAAGACATAACTATTTGAGGTTATGGCAGCTTGCAGGCATCCAGCTGAAATAAGTTACTATTTGAAAATAATTAAAAAAATAAAAAATGTTTGAGAAAAAGCATGAGCTGGGAAGTGGGCGGGGGAAAGCTTTTGAGGGGGTGGAACTCACCATTGCCCCCCGCCGCATAGCCTTTTTTAAATTTATTCTCGAGGGTTATGACGGACTGGCAATTCTATCCACCCTTGAGGCGGCCGAAGGTAGGATCTTGCTGCGCTTTCCAGCCTGCCGCGAGGCGGAGGTTTATGAGTTGACAAATGCCCTGCTCCAAAGCGGGCAATTGGGGGAGAGAGGGCCGGTTTCATAATCAATCGAATCCCCCAGGATGGGTTGAAAATAATTACAGAGCATGTAACAAAAAATACAATGCTATGGCCAGAAAAAAAGCGGCGTAGCCGATTATAAGAAATTTAGCGGTAAACATCGCGGCATTATCAGTATTGTCATGTGTGACATAAATTTTATAAGCAATCAGATTTGCCAGTGAACCGAATAAACTGCCAAAGCCGCCGACATTCACTCCCCACAGTAATGCCTCCCAATTGGTGGTAAACTTGGCGAACAATAGTGTTGTTGGAACATTACTTATAACTTGACTGGTCAAGGCGGAAAGCAGAAAAACGTGGCTGGAATCCCTTATCTTTGAGGCCAGCAGTATTTTCATATTGTCCGCAAGGCCAAAAAAGAAGAAAAAACTGCCTAAAAGTGCGAAGTCAACCAAAAGTGCTTTTCGGTCAAATAACAGCGCGTAGAGGATTACCGAGAGTCCGGCAATAACTGGCAGCACATGCAGAATTGATAAAAGGACAATTGCGAGCAGAATTACATAGGCATAGGCAGAATGTTCATTAACCCTTCGAATTTTGAGTGGATTAATCGTACTTCTAATTTTAATGATAAATGACCAGTTAACGAGAAGGCTTAGGAAAACCAATGAAAACGGGGCAATAGTTTTAATAAATACCGCTGGTTGTAAATTATAAAACCAGTAGATAAACAGGTTTTGCGGATTTCCAAAGGGCGTTAAGGCAGCCCCGGCATTAGCGGCTAAGGCTTCAAAGATAACCAGAATATCCTTACGATTTATATTAAGTGCCAGAGTCAATGGGACAATGACAATTAAGGCCACATCATTTGTCACCAGCATTGAGAGAAAAAATGTCGTGACTACCAAATTGAAAGGAATGGCTCTTCCCTTTTCAATCCGATGCGATAACTTTGAGATAAGCCCGCTACGCTGAAGACCGTTAACCGCGATAAAAAGCGTAAACATGATGAACAACACCTGCAATTCCGGAATTGAGTAAACCGGGAAGTGCCGGGTATAAACTGATGACAGGATAAAACCAAGACCCGAAACCAGCAACAGCCATTCTTTCAGGATAAAATCAATCAAATGTATAACCTGGATGGTAACTATTCAGCAGGGGCAATAAATTTTCCTAAACTGGATGTAAGATTTCTGCCGTTAAGAGGTGAAGAATTATGGCACTTAAAAGATTCCGTGGTAAGAGCATAGTGCCGCCCTACCCTGCCTTTACGGCAGATATTCTTTTGGCAGTCAACCTTGACTAAGGGCGGCAAACTGGGCCAGCGGCATAATTTTGGCCTGTTGTCGACGGGCCTGGCTCTGGAGTTCGCGGTCATCGGTGATAATGATACGCGGCATATCCCACCCGCCAGGCGGCAGGGATGATAAATAATCAATTATAGCCTGGTCAGCCCGGTTCAGTACCGCGCGACTGCCGCCGCCTGAAAACACCTCACGCACCCGCGGGCTGAAATTACGTTGCCCCGCCTCCTCACCATCAAAAAACACCTCCGCGAGACAGGTTGAATTATGAAGCATTTCTTCAATTATCCGCAAGAGATGGCGGCGGGATGCCGCACCAGGCTTACCGTCATCTTCATAATCAGACCTGAAAATCTCTGACATACTGAGAATAACATTATAACCGTCAACCACCAAAACAAACGGGGCCTTTATCTTATGCCAAGTCTGGATCAACTGAACAGGGTCGACTGACTTTCCGGGGATAACAGCCCTGGGACTATATCTTTCATAGAGCCGGGCCAGGCCGTTATGATAGAGCTCATGCAACCGCTCAGCCTCATTATTCAAGAGGTTCAGGGCCGTTAACTGCTCAAGTAACTTGTTGATAGCGTTAAACTCGGTTTGAGTCTCGGCCTGATTTATTTTCAACTCCAATTTAAGGCACCAACTGTCTTCAATGGCTGTCTCGCCCAGGAGCTTCTCTAACGCCCGGATTTCAGTTTCCAGCTCTTTGTTTAAAACGGTAAGCGCCGGCAAGGGGTTTAAGGACTCTTTGCCGGCCTGGCATACCTGCCCTTTCAGATCAGCCAAATCACGCAGGCGCTGGCGTAAAACGCGGCGATTGGCATAATTCCGGTCAAGTTTTTCCTGCTCCCGCAGTATGCTGAAGGCCCTTGACTTTATATCCCGGCCATTATCTTTGCTAAGTTTTTGAACTGCCGCCGCTATTTTTTGTGGTTCAATCAGCCAGCTTCGAATGCTTGAGCTCATTCTCTGCTCAACCTGCCGCTCAATTTTCTTCTCTGCCTGCTCAACCTGCCCGGCTAATTGCTTTCTTAATAATTTAACTTCTCTATCCAACTCCTGCCGCCGCTCCTTCTCCCGACTAACCTGATCCTTTAAAAGCTTAATCTGCGTGTCCTTCTTGTTGATCTTGTTATTAAGAGCCTTCTCCAAACGCTGCCGCGCCCTTACCTCTCTGTTAAGTTCGCCCGCCAACTCACCGATCTTACGTTTGTTATCAACCAAGCCGCTCTTGTGATCTGCCGCAGAAGCAATATCAGCGCCGTCATCCGCCATAAGATTTTTAATATGAGTCAAAAAGGGAGCAAGCTCAGAGGTGAGGTGCTTAAGCCCGGTTGATGCCTTGCGCCCGGCCGAAGGATCCGAGGCAGCACTTAAAAATTCAATGGCCAGAGCCCGCACCGGTTGACGTTCGTCAACCAACATGGCACCCATGATTTCAGCACTTCCAAAGACAACGGCCAGATCAGGCCCGCAGAGATTAAGTACCTGTACTGAAAGAACGGCGATGATTTCAAGATTGAAGCCGGAATTACGCAGAATATAAAATAAATTTCTGGCAAGCGGCCCCTTATCTTTTAACTGTAAGATGAGACGTTGACGAATAATTTTAACATTGGCTAATGAAGGCCTGATACCACGGGCAAGCTCAGGGCTCATCCGGGCCAGATCCTGTATATCGGCCGCGGGAGCAGCATCTATAAGGGTCTGGAAATGCTTACAGATAAAATCGGGGATAGGAAAGTCATCAATAGTTGGCATATTAAAGGAGACCGTGGCGATAAAGGCCTGGCTGGTAAGATATTTTAGTTTTTTTCAAGGAGGATTATGATTATAACGGGGGTGCCTTAATATAAAATACTAACCGATCACCACAAATTTTTAAAATTAGAGAGTACAACCTAATGTTTTCATACCAGAAAAACAACCGCTTTTTTGCCCAGATTGCCGATGGATTCAGCGAAGCCGCAGCGGCGGAATTGTCCGAACTTGGCGCCTCACAAATTGATCCCGTTTATCGTGGTCTGCACTTCAGCGCCACTCCCAAAGCCTTATACCGGATTAATTACCAGTCTCGTTTATGCTCCAGAATAACCGCCCCCCTCATCACCTTTGACTGCCACAGTGCCAAATATCTTTATAAAACCGCTGCCAAAATTCCCTGGCGGCAGTTGTTGGATACCAGCAACAGTTTCGCGGTTAAAGCCACGGTGAACAAAAGCAAAATAAACCACTCACAATTTGCGGCCCTCCGTCTTAAAGATGCCGTGGTTGACTATTTTAAAGCAGAGACCGGGGTTCGTCCTGACATTGAACGCCAAAACCCTGACCTCTGGCTTGATCTCTATATCAATAACAATCGAGCCACCATCAGTCTGGATTTATCCGGCGGCTCTCTGCATCGGCGGGGATATCGCGTTGACGCGGTTGAGGCACCCATGCAGGAGACCCTGGCCGCAGCCATCATTCGACTCAGTGAATGGCAGGGCGAGCGCCCTCTCGTTGATCCAATGTGCGGTTCCGGCACCTTACTTGCCGAGGCGCTCATGTATTATTGCCGCGTCCCATCCGGCTTCCTGCGGCCCCATTTTGGTTTCGAGATGATGCCTGACTTTCAGAAAGAAATATGGCAGGAGGTCAGGCGGGAGGCGAATGACAATATCACCCCCCTGCCAAGCGGTCTAATCGGCGGCAGCGATATTTTTAAACCCGCCTCGGCTATAGCACGTGCCAATTTGGCCAACCTGCCTGAGGGCCAAGAGGTAAGTATCAAGACCATCCCGTTTCAGAATATAGAGCATCTTGCCGATACCACCATTATCTGCAACCCGCCTTACGGAGTACGCCTGAAAAGCAGCACTGAAGCCGCCGCCTTGATTGAAGAATTTGGTAATTTTCTAAAGCGTAATTGTACCGGTTCCACCGCCTATATATATCTCGGCCGCCGGGAGTTATTAAAATCAGTCGGCCTGCACCCCTCCTGGAAGAAACCATTAAAGGCCGGAGGTTTAGATGGAGTTCTGGCGAAATATGAACTTTATTAGCACCTCCCAGCGTCAAAATCCAAATCTGTCTTACCGGTCAGGATATTATATTGACATTATGCCAGCCTTATGCCAGACTTAAAAGATAGCATTTCGTTGCCGTTTTTATTAAATGGAGGGTTTTATAGATGAGACTGTCATTACGCACTAAAGTTATGGTTGTTCCCCTGATATTGATGCTGGTATCCAGTATTTTCCTAATAGGAATGTCCCTTTGGGTTGAAAATTATTTGTGGCAGGAAAAAGTAAATGAGCTATCCGTCAGCCAAGCGGCTCTGGCTAAAAAAAGTTTAGATAGTATTAAGACCCAGGCCCTGACTATTGCCGCTATGGCGGCAGCAATTCCTGGCGTCCAAAAAGCCTATGAAATGGCTCGTAACGGCCAGGAGGCTGAAGGACGTGCTTTTTTGCGTCAAAATATGGGGCCGATTCACCAAAGCGTTACCTCTACCTTAGGTATTAAATTTTTCAAAATTCATTTTCATCTTCCGCCAGCCAAAAGTTTTTTGAGAATCTGGCGCAAAGCCGGTAAAAATGATGGGGGCGATGATCTCTCCAGTTTCCGTAAAACGGTATTAGATGTCAATAAATGGAATAAACCGGTTACCGGTATTGAGATTGGACGGGGCGGTTTTGCCATCCGTGGCTTAGTCCCGATTAACAGCCCCAGGGGCATTCATCTTGGTTCGGTAGAATGTTTGTTTGATTTCAATAAAATTTTTAAAACTGCCCGTTTACTAAATACCGATAATGTAGCGGTTTACATGCTCGCCAAGGAGCTTGAAATTGCCCGCAAACTTAAGAAAAAGAATCTGCCGCAGATTGCTGGCCTGGTTCGCATCTTTTCTTCCAATACCAAAGCCACCGATCCGTTTATCAAAAAATCGTTGCTTAGCAAGTCGTTAAAGGGCAAAACTTCTATTCAATTGAACGGACATTTGCTCACCGGTTTACCAATTAAGGATTTTTCAGGTTCCACACAAGGGGTTTTAATATTCGTTCGTGACGCGGCAAGGCCGCTGGCCATAATTACAAAGATAAGACTGGGATTAATTATAGGCGGCAGCATTCTATTAATTCTGCTATGCTTTTTCCTTTACATATCCAGCTCTTCCATTGTCAATAATCTTAATAAAATTATTGGGAAATTAGAGAAAAGCAGCGGCAGCATTGCCAATGCCTCCAACGAAATCAGTAGTTCCAGCCAAACAGTTGCCAACGGAGCATCCGAACAGGCAGCCTCTCTTGAAGAGACCTCCGCCTCTATGGAAGAGACAACTTCAACCATCAAAGTAAATGCCGACAATGCCCAACAGGCGGATCAACTTATGCGGCAGGCAAAAGAAGTTACTAATACTGCCAGCAACTCTATGCAAGAACTGGTGCTCTCCATGGCTGATATATCCCAGGCGAGCGAAGAAACATCAAAAATCATCAAAAGTATTGACGAAGTAGCATTCCAGACCAATCTACTCGCTCTTAACGCCGCTGTTGAGGCGGCCAGAGCTGGTGAGGCCGGAGCCGGTTTTGCTGTAGTGGCAGATGAAGTACGAGACCTTGCTTTACGATCAACTAAGGCAGCGAAAAACACCGCCAGACTTATTGAAATCACTATTGATAAAGTGAAAAATGGTGAGAAAACAGCTAACAGCTCCACCGATGCCTTTAATAAGGTTGCCAATTCTACTAATAAAGTAAGTGAGTTAGTAAATGAAATATCCATTGCCTCACAAGAGCAGGCCCATGGCGTTGAACAAATTAATCACACCTTGGCAGAAATGGAAAATGTGACTCAGGCAAATGCAGCCTCTGCTGAAGAATCAGCCGCGGCCTCTGAAGAAATGAGATTTCAGGCCACGCAATTAGAAGATATTGTTGACTCGTTGAAAAATATAATTACTGGAATCGAAGGGTCTGACTCATAATCTCCCCGCGGATACGGGCTTGGCGGCCTATGGAGGTCATTACTTGACCTCCATAGGCCGCTAAGCTCTTAAGCGAGATAAAGATTGATACTGGAGAAGGAAGGCTGCTTATTGTATTAAAGATAAAAAAGGTGTGATGGTGATTGAACGCCTGAAAGGGATTACGTCATGCCAGTAAAATGGATTTTGAGGTTTTGCAAGAACAGTGAGGAATAGCACCATCAACACTCAGTCACCCCGTTTATCCAGATAAAACAGTCAATGAGGAATCTTTGTTGATCGGTTATTTGGCCGAATTTAAAGCAGCGCCGTCTTTTAACCTTATCAGAGTTGGAAACACTTAAATCCGCG
>DRPV01000083.1 GCA_011330685.1 Desulfobacterales bacterium | reverse complement strand
GAAGGCATGGCGTTGGCGCTGATTAAATAGTCCCTCTACTTCATCCGGCAGATGGTGCCAGAGATAATCCCTGGCACCTTTCATGTCCACTGGCAGGCAGGACGGGGGCGTACGGCCCCCGGCATGCAGCCAGTCATATAACAGCACCTCTCTGATAAGAACGGCTTGAGGGTGCCGGGCGGTGAACTCCACCAACGTCTCGGTGAGCAGGGCCTGGGTCTTGGCTAATTGGAAAAAACCCCGTTTTTGACAAAAATCACTCAACTCACTGAAAAAGAGAAAAATATCCTCACCGCTCTGGCGCAGATAATTAAAAAAAGTACTGAAAAAACGGTTATTGTGGAAGGCCTCTAAGCATTCTCCAAGCCAGAATAAGCGCCCCAGCTCCTTATCTTCCAGCCACTTGGTAGCCAGAATCTCATAGGGCGGAAGAGCGGCGGCCATGAGACCGAATTCCCGGCCGCGGCTGTGGATAGCGGTGCCGGGCAGTACCTTCAACAGACCCATCTGGATATAATGGGGCCCCAGGGCAAAGACATCATTGAGCGACCGGCCAAAAGTCTGCCTGGTGTCATGGGGCAGTCCCAGGATAAGATCAATATGGAGATGAATATTGGCCATGGCCGTGAGGCGTTGAATATTGGCGCTGGTTTTTTCGAGATCCATTACCCGGTTTACGGCCTTCAGGGTCTCATGATTGGTGGACTGGATACCGATTTCAAACTGAAAGAGCCCCGGCGGCAGGCCCTCTAAAAACTCAAACATCTCCTCATTAAAGAGGCCGGGAGCAATCTCAAAATGAAATGAGGTGGCGGGGCTTTCGGCGTGAGAGGCGCTCAAAAACCGCCAGATGGCCAGAGCCCGGCCGCCGTCGGCGTTAAAGGTTCGATCCACGAAACGAATGATTTGGGGCTGATGGCGCAGGATAGCCGTCAGTTCTTTTCTGGTCTCCGTAAGATCACGGTTTACCACCCCCCGGCCTATTGACGACAGACAATACGAACAGGAGAAGGGGCAGCCGCGTGAGGATTCATAATAAATATTACGATTTTTCAGTTGGCGGCGGAAGTCATCTCGTTTATAAGGAGAGTGGAAAGGGCGGCCGGGGGTACTTTGATAATCAATTTGCAGTCTGCCTTGCCGCAGGTCGCTATAAAAATCGGCCTTAACCCCCTCAATTTCGCCATCCACCACCGTAGGCTGAAAGTTGAGTGCTTCCCGCAGCACCAGGGCTTGAGGGCCTCCGAGGACAATGGGGGTCTGGGGACGTAACCGGTGGATATCGGTGAGCAAACGGTGCAGATAGCCGTGATTCCAGATATATACCGAAAAGAAAAAGGCCGCGCTCTCCGGAGTAACTATCCGCAACAGAGTAGGGTAATATGGGTCATTGATCGTAAACTGCCTGATTCTGGTTCGAGCCTTGGGGAGATGACGCTCTAATTCCTGGCGGACGTAAAAGAGGGCCAGGCAGGAATGCGAATAGCGGCAATTAATGGCAATCAGCTGGATATTCATGGATTCTGTCATATCATATGGAACAATGCAGTAGTTCGGACTTTTTACAACGCCATCAATAATGTCCGGTTAAGAGCTTGGCAACCCGCGAATTTTAAAATTGAATAGCAGAGTCTCGGTTTTTCTGCTGAAGTTATGAAATAAATATGCTTCCCTATCCACATATCCGTCCGGTTATTTTCTCCATCGGCCCCTTTAAAGTCCGGTGGTACGGCTTGATGTATGTCCTGGGCTTCTCCGCCGCCTATTATCTGGTTCAGCGCCGGATCAAACGCCTGGGGCTTAAACGTCTGGCCGCCAATTTTGAAAATCTTAATTTCGTGCTTATTCTGGCGGTTATTATCGGCGGCCGCTTAGGCTATGTCCTAATTTATAATCTGCCTTATTATCTGAAGCATCCCCTGGAGATTTTAGCCACCTGGCATGGCGGTATGTCCTTTCACGGGGCCTTGCTCGCTGTTATAATCGCCGGCATCATCTTTTGCAAAAAAAATGCGCTTGATTTCTGGCAGACCGCAGATCTCTATGTCGTGGTAGCCCCCATCGGCCTGGGTCTGGGGCGGTTGGGTAATTTTATTAACGGTGAACTTTACGGCCGGGTGAGCACGGTACCCTGGGCCATGGTCTTTCCCAATGGCGGCCCTCTGCCCCGGCATCCTTCAGAACTTTATGAAATGCTCCTCGAAGGAGTAGTGCTTTTTTTAATCCTCTGGCGTCTGCAGGATAGAAAGATGCCCCCTGGATTTATATTGGCATTTTTTTTGATTTTTTATGGTATATTTCGTATCTTTGTCGAATTCTTTCGACAGCCTGATCCCCAATTAGGCTTTTTGTTCGGCTTTCTTACCATGGGGCAGTTGTTAAGTATTATTATGATACTTGGCGGCCTGGTTATTATGCTTTGCCGCCGGGGCAAAGAGGCTTCACTCTAAGGCGGAACTAATGGAAAAAACAAACAAATTTAACATTTTTATTACTTTAATCATCCTAATGATACTTATGACTACCAACGCGAAGGCCAAAATGCTGAAACCCCATCTCTATAAAACCCAGCTTAAAAACGGCATGACCATCATTGTCCGTGAAGTACCGGACGGCAAGGCCGCTGCCGTGCAGCTCTGGGTCAAGGCCGGCAGCATCTACGAGGATGACAATGAGCGCGGCATAACCCATTTAATTGAGCATATGATCTTTAAGGGTACCAAGACCCGCGGCCCCGGCGAGGTGGCGGCGGCCATTGAGGAAAAGGGCGGCCAGATTAACGCCTATACCTCTTATGAGTACACGGTCTATCACGCTACCCTGCCGGCCCGTTACTGGCAGACCGGCCTGGATGTCCTGAGTGACGCCGTCCAGAACTCGGTCTTTGATCCCAAGGAGTTAGAGAGAGAAAAAAAGGTGGTGTTAGAGGAGGTTCGTATGCGTAACGACCGCCCGCAGATCAAACTTTTTCAGGATCTCATGGCTCATGCCTTTAAGGTTCATCCATACCGATTGCCGGTAATCGGGACGGTGAAGAGCGTTTCGTCCTTTGACCGTGATGATATTCTGAAATATATGGCCAAGCATTATCATCCCAATAATTTTACCCTCGTGGTGGTGGGTAATGTCAATTATCGGGATGTGGTGCGGCGGGCGGGGGAACTCTTTAACGGCATGACCGCCGATAATGTGCCGCTTAAAAAACTGCCGGTGGAACCACCTCAGAAGACCTTTCGCCTTTTTCACCTGCAGGAGGATGTCAATCTGCCTCAGCTGACTATGGCCATGCCGGCTCCCGCTTTTAAAGATCCCGATGCCCCGGTGATGGATGTTATTGCCGGTATTCTGGGCCAGGATGATTCTTCCCGGCTTTATAATCAATTACGGAATAAAAAGGGACTGGTTTACCAGATAAGCGCCTCGGCCTTTACCCCTAAATATCCGGGGCTTCTGGAAATAATGGCCACTCTTGACACTAATAATATCAAGGCGGCTCTGCGGGCGGCGCTGGTGGAACTGTTTAAATTAAAATATGTACCGGTGGACAGCGATGAGCTGGAGCGGGTAAAGTATAACGTGGAGAGCGATTTCGTCTTCAATATGGAGCAGGTTGATGGTGAAGCTCAGGTTCTGGGGGCCTTTGAGGCCCAGAGCGGTGAACCTGATGAGGACGATTATCTGGCCCAGATCCGGGCGGTGAGCCGGGAGGATATTATCCGGGTGGCCCGTAAGTATTTTAATGGTCACAGCCTGACGACCGGTTATCTTATCCCCAAGGGCTCTAAATTTGAATTGAGGCGGCCGGATCTCGAGGGCATTATCAAGACGGCGGAAAAAGAGGCCAGGGCCAGTATTCCCACCTCTCTGATTCCCTCTTATCTCGGTAATATGCACCGTTTTAAATTAGATAACGGTATTACCCTGCTTGTCCGGGAAGACGATCAAAATCCCACCGTCTCCATCAGGGCCGTCTTCCCCGGCGGCTCCAGAGCCGAAACTGTAGCCACCAACGGCGCCTTCGCCTTTATCAGCGACCTTCTGCCCAGGGGCACGGCTAAATTATCCAGCCGCGAGATGGCCCTGAAACTGGCCGATATGGCTGGTGAGATCAAGGGTTTTAACGGTAAGAACACCTTTGGCCTCAAGGGCGATTTTCTGGCTCGTTTCTTTGACAAGGGCCTGACCCTGATGCGGGATGTTTTAATTACCCCGGCCTTTGACCCTAAGGAAGCGGCCAAAATAAAACCTGAACGGCTGGCCGTGCTGCAGCAGCAGGAGGATTCCCTCACCTCGCTGACCTTTAACGAATTTAATCAGGCACTTTTCCAATCGCATCCCTATAGTCTGAATATGGAGGGCTCCAAGGCGGCTATTGAGAAATTCACCGCTCCTGAACTCCGTAAAATTTATGAAGAACACGCCCTGCCCCGGCATCTCGTGCTGGCCGTGGCCGGTAAGGTAAAGGCCAAAGAGGTATATAAGGAGGTCAAGCGGCTCTTTGGCGGCTGGCATAACGGGGCGGCTAATGATATCAATGAGGAGTTTCTCCTGCCGCGGCCGCCTGACGGAGAAAAAATAGTCAATATTACCCGTGACAAGGAACAGGTGCATATCATTATCGGTTTTTTAGGGGCCTCTCTGAAGAGCGCCGACCGCTATGCCCTGGATATTCTGGATACCGTCTTGAGCGGCCAGAGCGGCCGTCTCTTTATGCAGTTGCGTGACAAGCAGAGCCTGGCCTACAGCCTGTCATCATTTGAGCTTCTGGGGCTTGATACCGGCTCCTTTGGCGTTTATATAGGTACCAGCCCGGATAAAAAAGATGAGGCAGTGAAGGCGGTATGGCAGGAACTGACCAAGATCAGGGACGTGCCCATCAGCTCCGAGGAGCTGGAAAAAGCCAGAAATATCTTGATTGGCCGTTATGAACTCGGCCTGCAAACCCACGCCTCCCAGGCCATGGATATGGCTCTCGATGAGACCTATGATCTGGGCCAGGATTATGGCAACAAGTATATTCACGCCCTGTCTCTAATAACCCCGGAGCAGGTCATGGCCGCAGCCCGCAAGTATATTCAGCCCGATCATTATGTGCTGGTGACGGTGGGCCCGCGGGAGACAATAACGGCCATACCCGGCGGCCCAGGTACAACGAAAGTAAGCGCTCCATGAACACCGCCCCTGAAACGCTTACAGTTATGGGGTTATATAAAGTTGGGTGTGGTTAATTGATCGCTTACCAACGAAACATGAAAGTCACGGCAAGGCCAATAGTCATAGCAGGTGACTTTCATAGTACCCCCCTTAATTTGACTAAAAACGCAGGTAAAAAAGAATGCAGAAATTAATGATAGCCCCATCAATCTTATCGGCGGATTTCGCCCGCCTCGGCGAAGAGGTAACTTCCGTCCTGGAGCAGGGGGCGGATGTAATTCATGTTGATGTCATGGACGGTCATTTTGTCCCCAATATAACCATTGGGCCGCTGGTGGTGCGGGCGGTGCGAAAGATTACCGCCGCCACCCTTGATGTTCATTTAATGATCGAAGATCCGGATACCTATATAGACGATTTTGCCGCAGCCGGGGCCGACTGGATTACAGTGCATGTGGAGACCTGCACACATCTTCATCGTACCATTCATCGAATAAAGGAATTGGGCTGCAGGGCGGGGGCGGTCTTGAATCCGGCGACTTCTCTCCGCACCCTGGATTATATTTTAGATGATCTCGACCTCGTTATGCTGATGAGTGTTAATCCCGGTTTCGGGGGCCAGAAGTTTATCCCGGCAACCATCGCCAAGACGAGGGAACTGCAAGGTATGATTGAGGCGCGGGGCCTCTCAACCGGTATTGAGATAGACGGCGGAGTCAGCCCGGATACCATCGGGGCCATTGCCGCGGCGGGGGCCAATATCTTTGTTGCCGGCTCCGCCGTCTTCGGACGGGATGATTATGGCCGGGTGATTGCTGAATTAAAGGCCAGGGCGGCGGCTAATCTCTAAAAAAAATATGGTGATTATTGTTCCTTTCAGGCCTGTCTGAAGCAGTTACAAAGGTACCTGAAAATCTGCCCCTCAACAATAATCACGCCCAGGGAGAAAATAATGCCTGAAAATTACATGCGTATTGCGGTTGTAACTGGAGCGACATCCGGTATTGGTGAGGCCACCGTTAAAAAATTCGTAACAGCAGGCTTCGGGGTAGTTGGCAATGGGCGTAACGCCGCAAAATTAGCAGAACTTGAAGATGAATTAGGCTCCGCCTTCCGTGGTGTTGCCGGTGATGCCGCCGATAACGCGGTTTTGGATAGACTCTTTGCCGCCGCGGATGAGCGTTTCGGCAAAGCGGTCGATCTTGTTGTCGCCAACGCGGGGCGGGGGCTGGGCGGCTCAATCACGGGCACGGATCTATCGCAGTTCGAGGATCTCTTAAAAATAAATGTGACCGGCACCCTCGCTCTTATTCAAAAAGCGGCCGATAAAATGGTGGCGGCTCAGCGCGACACCTACCCCGGAGCGGCGGCCGATATTGTCATTGTCGGCTCAGTAGTGGGGCGCCATATATCGCCGTTCAGCGCGGCATACGGGGCTTCAAAATTTGCTGTACATGCCCTGGCGGAAGCTCTGCGGCGTGAAATCGGGCCGAAAGGAGTTCGGGTCTCATTGGTTGAACCGGGATTCGTGCTCAGCGGCTTTCAGGCGGGCGCGGGCTACACCGATAAAATGGTTCGGAATTTTACCGATAAATTCGGGCCCCTTCTCGTGGGCGATGATATAGCAAACGCCATCCATTATATCGTCACTCAACCGCCCCATGTGCACATAAGTGATATTGTTGTTCGTCCTACCCGTGAAGATTATCCTTAACTTGTAACCGTTCAGCTGCACCCGATCTTTATCTGTTGTCGCTTTTCATACCACTACGCTTCATTGAGTGTGATTCTCCACCCTTAATGAGGTTACATTAAAATAATGAAAACAGGGGGATGAATCATGGCTGAGGCATTGACTGAAAAAGAAGTTGCAACAATGAACGCCTATTGGCGGGCCGCTAATTATCTCTCGGTGGGCCAGATTTACCTTTACGACAACCCCCTTTTGCAGGAACCTCTGCGGGCGCAGCACATTAAACTGCGCCTGCTTGGCCACTGGGGAACGACACCGGGGCTTAATTTTATTTATGTCCACCTGAACCGTCTAATCAAGAAATATGATTTAAATATCATTTATGTTGCCGGGCCCGGACATGGGGGGCCTGGACTGGTGGCCAACACCTACCTTGAAGGAACCTACAGCGAAGTATATCCTGATATTTCCCGTGATACGGAAGGACTGAAAAAGCTCTGCCGGCAGTTTTCATTCCCCGGCGGCATTCCCAGTCACGTGGCTCCCGAAACGCCGGGTTCCATTAACGAAGGCGGTGAACTTGGCTACTCTCTGGCCCATGCCTACGGAGCGGTCTTTGATAATCCGGATCTGATCGCTGCCTGCGTGGTGGGGGATGGAGAGGCGGAGACCGGCCCTTTAGCCACCAGCTGGCATTCAAACAAATTCTTAAATCCAGTTCGTGATGGCGCAGTTCTGCCTATTCTCCATCTGAATGGCTATAAGATTGCTAATCCCACGGTTCTGGCACGTATCAGTCATGAGGAGTTGGAGCAGCTTTTCCGCGGTTACGGTTACCGGCCCTATTTTGTCGAGGGAGATGAGCCCTTCAAGGTTCATCAGCAGTTGGCGGCGGCCCTTGAGACGGTGATCACCGAGATCCAACATATCCAGAATGAGGCCCGCGCTCACGGCTTTAGCCAACGGCCGCTCTGGCCGATGATCATTTTCCGTACCCCCAAGGGCTGGACCGGCCCCAAGGAGGTTGACGGTCTGCCCGTGGAAGGTACCTGGCGGGCTCATCAGGTGCCGCTGGCCGCGCCGGCAACTAACCCCGAGCATCTGAAACTATTGGAACAATGGCTGCGGAGTTATCGGCCCGAAGAGCTTTTTGACGACAAGGGCGGATTTATTCCCGAGCTGGCCGAGCTGGCACCTGAGGGTGCGCGGCGTATGGGAGCCAATCCCCATGCCAATGGTGGACTTCTGCTCCATGATTTAAGGATGCCTGATT
>DRPV01000082.1 GCA_011330685.1 Desulfobacterales bacterium | reverse complement strand
CGCCATTTACCGCCACAAAGGCAAAACTGTGTTCCAGAATCCCCTTGATGGAACGGGTGATTTCGGTCACACTCTGCACGGTATTGGTAAAATTTATTGCCATAATGGATTTTTTTGTTGAGGTAATAGGCGGTTAAAGGGTATCTTGCGAAATTGAACTTTTCAGGATTTCAGGATTTTAAGATTAAACGTAACTGTCTAAGTATATGCCCGAAGGTAACAATAGCCACCAAGCTGGCACTGATGGGCGACTACCGAATAGTTACGGATTAAACGTATCTATTCAGCTAAGGCACCGAATTACCCTAAGCTGTGAGCTGTAACCGTTCAGGAAAGCGAAGACTCCGGATGTGCCCCAGGTTCGTTCGTTTTGGCCGCCGAGTCTGTACACCCTGTACGTGAGGTGGCCAGGTAAGCGTAGACTCCGAAACGGACGAAGATGGGGTGCAGCTGAATGGTTACGGATTAAACTTTAATTGATTTTAATAATCAAGTGCTTATTTGAGGAGAATTATGGCCGCTGAGGATGTATTTCATAAGAAGCATGAGGACGTGGTTGCCAAGGATAAAAAGGCGATTCTTGAGGAGCTGAATCTGCCGCCGGTGGTCATTGAGTTTTTTCGCAAGAACGAAACGATGATAAAGGTGGGCCTGGTCATCCTGGTGGTGTTGGTGCTGGGCGGCGAGGGGTATCAAAAATACACCGCTAATCAGGCTGAAAAATCCTCCGCCATGCTTTATTCCGCTCTCCAGAGTACCGATATGGCCCGGGAATCTAAGATTTTAGGGCAGTTGAGCAAGAAATATTCCCATACCGGCAGCGCCCTGTGGGCTTATATCGAGCTGGGGCATGTGGCCTTTAAGAAGGGCGATTTCAGCCAGGCGGCCGATTTCTACAGCAAAGCGCTGGCTAAAATTTCCGACACGCATCCCATGTACCCCCTGGTACTCTATAGCTTGGCCCAGGCCTATGAGAATATGGATAAGGTGGATAAGGCCAAGGACGCCTTTTTAAAGCTCACGGATATTAACGGTTTTATTGGCGAAGGTGATCTGGGTCTGGCTCGAATCTATGAAAAACACGGCGACCCGGCTCAGGCCCTGACCTATTATCAGGAATATATAAAATTGCCGGAAACCCAGCCGGGAGCAATTAAGAACTGGGTTATGACCAGAATCGCCCAATTACAGAAATAGAGATGGAAATTGTTCATACTCCAGCCGCCATGAGCGCCTGGTCAAGGGCGGCACGGGACGAAGGCCGGAGTCTGGCTCTGGTGCCCACCATGGGCTGCCTGCATGCCGGGCATCTAAGCCTGATGGCCGCCGCCAGACAGCGGGCCGACCTGCTGGCGGTAAGTATTTTTGTCAACCCGGCCCAATTCGGCCCTGACGAGGATTTTGCCGCCTATCCCCGAATCTTTGAGGCCGACTGCCAAGCCGCCGAAGAGGCCGGAGTGGATGTAATCTTTGCCCCTGATGTATCGGCTGTCTATCCACCGGGCTTTCAGACCATGGTTCGAGTCAAAGAGTTGACTAAGGGCCTGTGCGGGGCGTCGCGGCCCGGCCATTTTGACGGGGTTGTCACGGTAGTGGCTAAATTGTTCAATATTATCCAGCCCCAATTAGCTGTTTTCGGGGAAAAGGACTTTCAACAACTCGCCGTGGTACGGGCCATGGTTAGAGACCTCAATTTCGCGGTGGAGATCATCGGTTCCCCCATTGTCCGGGAGAAAGACGGCCTGGCCATGAGTTCTCGCAACCGCTACCTGAGTCCCGCTGAACGGCAGGCGGCTCTATGCCTGTACCAAGCCCTGCAATGGGCTCGGCGGCAGGCGGCAGAGGGAGAGCAAGACTGCGGTAGAATTATCGCCCATTTAACAACTGCTATTGCCGACAAGCCCGGAGTCAGGGTGGAATATCTGGAAATAGTCGATAACTCCGATTTACGGGAGCTGGAAATTCTGACTGATTCAGCGCGCTTAATTATGGCGGTGCGTATTGGCAGAACCCGTTTAATTGATAACGGCGCTCTGTTTCCAGCGCGAGACAGCAAAATTATCACTACTCAAGGAGCAACATGATGCGAAGTGGAAAATTAGGCATTGCCGCCTTAATAATCCTAATGATGTTATTGGGGCAAGCCGGACTTTCAAATGCCGCCAGCCCGCAAAAAACAAATAAAACAGATAAAACAAAAAAGTGGCTTGAGCTGTTGCGCATAGATAAAGGCGTTGAACGGGAGATTGACAGAAACAAGAAACGTGTTTTTGTCAATCTCCCGGCTGATCTTAAAAATGAATTTCAAAAATATTCATCAAGTATTTTTGATAAACAAAAAATCATGAGTGAGCTTTTTGTGCCTTATTTTTCAAAGCAGGTAACAGAGGCTGACTTAGACAAGTGGATCAGTTTTTATTCTTCGGATGTCGGTAAATCAATAATTGCCAAACAGACGGATATAAAGAACAGGCAGAATGAAATAATAAAAAAGACGATGGAGTCGATTAAAAAAGGCACTGCCGTAAAATCGCCCTCCATAAATTTAAATGATCCCAAATACGCCAAAAGTCTCAAACTTTTTAAGGTGCTTGACTATAAGAAAATTTATAAACAGATGTTAGGGGTGATATCTCGGGTTATGCCGCCTTTTCTGCTGACAAGATTCAAAAAGGTGTTCACCGAACAGTATTATCTAAGCAGCATGACCCTTGTGACGGAAAAGGTTTATACGAATAAGGAATTGGACGCGGCAATAGATTTTTTCAGCTCACCGGCTTATAAGAATTTTATTAAACAATTACCGGTAATAATCAAAGATCAACAGATTAAATACAGGCAATATATACAATCACGCATAAAAAAGTTGCAAAAGGCGGGTAAATTACCACAGAATCTCGCTAACTACCTTTTGCGAAAAAAGGGTTGAGATATACCATTCACGCCAGTAACTATTCAGCAGGGGCAATAAATTCCCCTAAACTCATAGCCGTAATTGTTCAGCAGCGCTCCAGATGCGCCGCCCACGAGAGGAAATATAATGCTGCGTCAAATGTTAAAGTGCAAAATCCACCGGGCCACTATCACTGAGGCCAATTTGAATTACGAGGGCAGCCTGACGGTGGACAGCGCCCTGATGGACAGAGCCGGTCTGCTGCCCTTTGAAAAAATTAATATCTATAATATTAATAATGGCGCCCGTTTTAATACCTACGTTATTCCCGGCCCGCCAGACTCCGGGGTTATCTGTCTGAATGGTGCCGCGGCCCGCAAGGGTGTGGTGGGTGATTTGATTATCGTGGTCACCTTCGCCCTCCTGAACGAGACCGAGGTGCAGGGTTATGAGCCGCGAATCGTGGTGCTGAACCCGGATAATACAATAAAGACCGTTGCCGTTTAAGGGTTGTTCACGGTTGCCGCCTTATGCCGGATAATCACGAACAATTTATGCTTGCCGCCCTTAAGGAGGCGGAAGCGGCACTCGCCAGGGGTGAATTCCCCGTGGGTTGTGTCATTGTCTCTGATGGTGAGATTATCGTTAGAGACGGCCGGCAGCATAGCAGGCAGAGCAGCGAAAGACCTGCCAGCGAGCTGGAACACGCCGAGATTAACGCCCTGCGGGCGCTTCGACGGCAACAGCCGTTATTACCCATGGAGAGGGTCACTGTTTATTCCACTATGGAGCCCTGTCTGATGTGTTATTCTACCCTGCTGGTTAATGGGGTTCGCCGTTTTGTTTATGCCTATGAAGACATTATGGGCGGCGGCACCAATCTGCCCCTGGATCGTTTATCCCCCCTGTATAAAAACATGCGGACGACGATTACCCCAGGCGTTTTGCGGTCTGAAAGTCTGGCCCTGTTTAAGAGCTTTTTCAGTGGCCCGCAGACCTATCTGCGCGGCACCATTCTGGCTCAATACACCTTAGATGCCTGAACAAAATAATGACTTCTCAAATGGTTAGAACTCTGGCCTTTCAGGCCAATGAACGAAATATTTTTTTTCATATTCTCACGGCCTGTAATCTTTCCTGCCGTCATTGTTATATAAATCCCGCCCAGCATGGCAATACGACCCTGCCTGAAGAGACTATTGCCGACTGGCTGACGCTTTTTGCTGATCGGGATAAAAACTCCAATGTAATTTTTCTGGGCGGCGAGCCAACCCTTCATCCCGCCCTGCCCTTTGCCGTTAAAACTGCCCGTCAGTTAGGCTATCGCACTGTAACCATTGATACCAACGGCTATCTTCATCATGACCTGCTCAACAAGATAGAGCCGGAGGAGGCGGTCTTAAGCTTCAGCTTAGATGGCCCGGAAGCGGCGGTTAACGATCCCCTGCGCGGCAGCGGGGTCTT
>DRPV01000081.1 GCA_011330685.1 Desulfobacterales bacterium | reverse complement strand
AACTTATCTTCTGTATTGCAATAACAACTTGAATGTATTAGTTCCAGAAGACAGATCGCATCGTTTTTAGAAAGCATTTTAAAAGTATCTCACTCCAAGAATCACCCCTCTTTCTTGCCATCTGCTTATTTCTCACTACACCACTGATAGGCGTTCTGGAACATGGTGAGCCAGGGGGAGACGGCAAGCCCCTTCATTTCCTCTGGCAGCCAATGGGCCTGCCAGGGTAAGAAGGCCCTCTCCGGGTGGGGCATCATGGCGAGATGGCGGCCGTCCGGGGTACAGAGAGCGGCAATTCCCCGGGGTGAGCCGTTGGGATTGAAGGGATAGTCCTCGGTGGCGGAGCCGTTATCATCGGCGTAAACGACAGGGGTCAGCCCCTTATTAATTACCTCCTCCAGCATGGCGGGTTCAGGGAAGTTGAGCCGTCCCTCACCGTGATCGACATGAATACCAAAGGTCATATCCGCCATGCCCCGCAGCATAAGGGCCGGACTGCGCAGAATTTTGACTGTTGTCCACCGTGATTCAAAGCGGCCGGAGGTATTTCTCACAAAACGGGGCTGCTTCTCAGCGGGGATATTGAGCCAGGGTATCCAGCCGAGGAGGGCGAAGAGCTGGCAGCCGTTGCAGACACCAAGGGAGAAGGTATCCGGCCGTTCATAAAAATCTGTAAACATCCGGCGCAGCTCAGGATTAAACTGGATGGTAGCGGCCCAGCCCTTGGCACTCTCCGGGACATCGGCATAAGAAAAACCGCCCACCGCGGCCAGGCCCCGGAAATTATCCAAGCGCGCCCGGCCGCTCAAGAGATCGGTCATGGTAATATCCCAGGGCTCAAACCCGGCGGCAAAGAAGGCGGCAGCCATTTCCCGGTCGGAGTTGCTGCCCTCATCCCGCAGGATTGCCACCCGCGGTTTGGCAGTCTGGTTGATTATATCAACGGCGGTGGGGCGCGGGGTAAAGGGCAGATTATATCTTGGGCCCTGCCGCTTATAAGTATTCTTTCGTTCCTCAAGAGCCGATTCACGATTCATCTGCAGACATTCAAGCTGGAAACTGGTCTCTTCCCACCATTGGCGCAGGAGGGGCATCTCCTCGTCAATAATCTTTTCCTGATTATAGCTGATGACAACCCGCTCCTCAGTGGTGCGGCCCAGTGTCATGAGGGTAAGTTCGTGTTGCGCGGCTATTTCCCGGACAGCGGCCATATCCGTGTCCCGGCATTCAACGACCAGCCCCAGTTCCTCATTAAAGAAAAATTCCAGGGCCGGGGCCTGGCTCTCTATCTCCAGGGCCGCGCCGCAATTACCGGCAAAGGTCATCTCTAAAATTGTGGTAATCAGGCCGCCGTCACTGCGGTCATGACCGGCAAGAATGAGATCACGGTCAATCAATTCCTGAACCGCGTTAAAGCCCTGGCGCAGAACAGCCGGGTCGTCCATATCCGCCGGGTCGGCACCAATCTGCCCCTGGGTCTGGGCCAGGGACGAGCCCCCGAGACGGGTCTTGCCCCGGCTCAGGTCGATGAAGCAGAGGGTGGAGTTGCCGGGGGCCTTGAGATCAGGGGTTATCACCTTACGAATATCGGCCATGGCGGCATAGGCGGAGATTACCAGCTGCCGGGGAGATTTTACCGTCTCCTCCCCTACCCTGGTCGCCATGGAGAGACTGTCCTTGCCGCCGTCCACCGCCATGCCCAGGGCGAGCATGGCGTCACGCATGGCCAGGGCCGCGTCGTAGAGGGCTGCACCCTCGCCGGGGAGCTTGGGGGCCCACATCCAGTTTGCCGAACATTTTACCGTTTCCAGGCCGTCAATCCGGGCCCAGACCAGATTAGTCAGGGACTCGGCCACCGCCATTCTGGCCCCGGCTCCGGAGTCGGCAATCATCTTATTGGGCTGCTCGCCAATGGCGCAGGCCGCGCCGTGGAGACTGGTATAGCCCTGGGCGATAACCGCCACATCACTTACCGGGGCCTGAACCGGGCCGCAGCATTGCTGGCGGGCGACAAGACCGCTCACCGCCCGGTCAACCTTATTGGTCAGGAAACGTTTGGAACCGACGGCAACGAGGCGCAGTACATCGTATAAGGCCTGCCGCACGCTGAGTCCGGCGGGCAGCGTCAGAGGGGGCAGCGTCTCTTGCCGGCGCTCATCCTTGAAGGTCTTGATGGGCACATTGCCCAAAACCTCGTTCAGCTCCAGGTCAACCGGGGTGCTGTCATCCTCTTCATCATAGACCACAAAACGCAGGTCGCCGGTGACCTGACCCAGAACCTCACAATTGACCTTTTCTCTATGGCATATTTCCTGGAAGGCGGCGAGATTAGCAGGCTGGACAAGGATGCCGTTACGTTCCTGATACTCCGCCACATAAATTTCCAGCACCGACATGGTGGGGTCGCCGGTAATTATCTTCCGGATACCAATGCGGCCGCCGGAGTGCTCCACCAGCTCTTTCAGGACATTACCAGGGCCGCCGGCCCCCTGATCGTGAATAACATCAATCAGGGTCTTACCGCCCATTTCATTACAGGCCCTGATGACCCGGTTCATCTTCTGCTCCATCTCGGCGTCGCCGCGCTGCACGGCATTAAAATCAAGTTCAGCGGCGTTATCACCCTGCATCATGCTGGAGGCCGCCCCGCCGCCGAATCCCACCCGGTAAGCCGGGCCGCCGATCTGGAGAATATACATCCCCTTCTCTGCCGCCGCCTTGACGGTATGACGGTCGTCAATCTGGCCGATACCGCCGGTGAACATAATGGGTTTTAGATAGCCCCAGCGCTCACCACTATCCAGCCGCAGGTCAAAGGAACGGGTAAAGCCCTGAATCAGTGGTTCACCGAATTTATTGCCATAGTCAGAGGCCCCGTTACTGGCCTCTATCTCAATTTCCAGGGCTGAGGCCAGGTTGTCGGGGCAGGGCATTTCTTCTCTGTCCGCCTCCCAGGGCAGCTCATAACCGGGGATATGAAGATTGGCCACACAATAACCGGCAGTTCCGGCCCCGACAAAGCCGCCCTTACCTGTGCCCTGCACGTCTCGCAGACGGCCGCCGCTGCCGGTCTCAGCGCCGGGAAAAGGGGCCACCCCGGTGGGGAAATTATGGGTCTCGGCGGTAAATATAATATGATAATAAACCGGCGTCATCGCCAGGGGAGACGGCAGGCCGGGCCGGGCGGGAAGCAGGGCGTTAAACTGCCGCCCCTTGATAGCACTCGAATTATCATTAAAGGCGATAACGCTGTTGGCGGGTTGAGCGCTGAGGGTGGATTTAACGATCTCCATGAGATTTTCCGGCTGCTGCTCACCGTCGATTATCTGCCGGCCGCGAAAGAAGCCGTGCCGGGAATGCTCACTATTGGCATTATTGAGATCCATAATCTCAACAATGGTGGGATTACGCCGATGTTTCTTGACAAAATAATCGTAATAAAAATTTCTGTCCCACTCATCCATGGAGATACCGGGAATCTCTAAGAGGGCGTCAGGCCCCTTCTCCTTTAATGGAATATCATAAACCGGTTCCGGCTTGATACCGGTTTCAAAGGTGGTCAGAGGGGAATCATAGCGGCATTCCGTCATCCGGTCATGATGGCGGCTGATAAAATCCGCCGCCTCAACCCCCGGCGGTATCTGATAGCGCCGGGAGCGCTCCACCCGGCTGATTTGAGCCAAACCGGCGGCCCGGCAGATGGAAACCATATTCGCCGACCAGGCCGTGGCGAAGTTTAAACGCGGCCCGACCTCCACAACGCTTTTCCCGCTGAAATGCGGTACGGAACTCACAGTGTCGCCGACAAAACCATCCGCTAATAACAGGCGTAAGCGGCGTTCCTCGTCTTCGGTTAACGGCCGGCCGCTCTCAATATTAAAACAATACTCCATCTCATCGCTTATCCGGCGGTATAATTGCTGTATAATTGTCATCATCTATGCCTTTGGCTGTATTTTTTTGTATTTTCTGTTTTCTGTATTGGGTGCTTTTTATACAAAATATACAAAAAAGATAAGTATTTAATTAATTACTTGACAAATAATATTTATAGGCTTAAAAGTATAGTCATAACATTTCATGTTATTCTCTATCTCTTCTCTTTTAGGGGGCGCAAGCCCCCTATTTTTTTATCTCTTTCCCGGTCAGCTCATTCATAATATTATCCAGCGGAGTATTAAATTCAGGGGCCAGGGGTGAAATCGCCAGGCCATCACGTTCCGCCCGTCTGATATCGGCGGAATCAGGGAAGGCGGCAATTATTTTCTCCGGCAAGAGCTGGTTTAAAAAATCCTCATCCCCTTTATCGCGGATATTGTTGCCGATAAAAGAGATGCGGGGTATCCCCACCTCCAGGGCCAGGCGGGAAATCTTTAAAGCGGTACGGACGCTGGAGCGGGACGGAATTACCACCACCAGCAGATGATCCACCCCGGCGATGGTTCCCCGGCCGAGATGTTCCACCCCGGCCTCCATATCGAGGAGGACCGCCTGATCCTTTTGCAGCAGCAGTTTAACCAGCAAACGGCGCAGAACGGTATTTTCGGCGCAGGCACAACCGCTGTCCCCGGTCTGAATAGCCCCGAGAATCATTAATTTAATCCCCTCATTTTCCAGCATGAAACGTTGGGGGAGATCGTCTATCCGGGGATTAATATTATAAAACGGTGAGCCCTTCACCTTGCCGGAACGTTCCGCCAGCAGATCCCGCATCTCGGCAATGGGTTTCACCTCGCCGCTAAACCCCATGGTCTCGGCCATATGGGGGCTGGGGTCGGCATCTATCACCAGAACCTGATCAAAATCCGCGGCAAAACGCCGGGCCAGAAGGGCCATGATGGTGGTCTTACCAACCCCGCCCTTGCCGCTTATTGCTATTTTAATGGGTCGCATATAAACTCCTGTTTGGCGCGAGTCATATTGTTCGTCGCCTGCCGATATCGATAAAAGAGGGCGGTTTTGCCAAGCCCTGCCCTTTCGAAATGATATATACCCTAAAAAAAGGCCTCTCGAAATGCTTTTTTTCTTGCCTCAATAACGCCTGATGGTGTTCAATACAAATTTTTTCCGTAAATCTCAACAGGAACTGTCCGGGCCGTGAGAATCAGTCCCCTCAGTCCCGCAAGTTTATTAATATAGTCCGCAATTATGATTAAACTGGGCATTAAAAAATTAATCGATTCACCCCCCGCCTGGCTTAACGGCCGGCGCCTGGGTCTGCTCTGCAATCAGGCCTCAGTTGATGAAAATTTCGTCCACAGCCGGCGGTTGATTGAACAAAACTTCCCCGCTCAACTGACCTGCCTCTTTTCGCCTCAGCACGGTTTTTTTGCCGAAAAGCAGGACAATATGATTGAGTCTAATCATCGTCTCGGGCAGGATGTGCCGATTTTCAGCCTTTATGGCCAGAGCCGGCGGCCCGCTGCCGATATGCTGGATCTGCTTGATGTTCTGCTCATTGACCTGCCTGATGCCGGAACCAGAGTCTACACCTTTATGTCAACCATGGCCTATTGCCTGGAAGAGGCCGCTATCCATCATAAACGGGTGGTTGTTTTAGACCGCCCCAACCCGGTGGGCGGCGAGCTGATAGAAGGTAATGTCTTAGAGGATGACTGCCGTTCCTTTGTCGGCCTCTATGACTTGCCCATGCGCCACGGTATGACGCTGGGGGAACTGGCCCTCTTTATCAACTCCCGGCTTCCCCAGGCCGCGGAATTGACTATTATCCCCATGGAGGGCTGGCGGCGCTGTTTTTTTTATCCTGAAACCGGCCTGCCCTGGGTCTATCCATCGCCCAATCTGCCCAGCTTCACGAGCGCCCTGGTTTATCCGGGGCAGGTAATATGGGAGGGCACCAATATCTCCGAAGGCCGGGGCACCACCCTGCCCTTTGAACTCTGGGGGGCACCATTTATCAGGCATGAGAGAATCATGGCCGCTCTCACTGCTGATGACCTGCCCGGCTGCCTTTTACGGCCGGTATTTTTTGAGCCCACGGCCGGCAAATGGGCCGCTGAGACCTGTGCCGGTTTCCAGATCCATGTCATTAACCGGTTTGAGTTCAGGCCCTATCATGTTTCTTTGGCCTTGCTCAGGGCGGTGATGATGACCTGCGGTGATAATTTTCAATTCAAGAAACCACCCTACGAGTACGAGTTTGAGCGCCTGCCGCTTGATCTTATTCTGGGCAGCAAGCCTCTGCGCCGGGGTTTGGCCGCTGGGCGGCTCCTGGCGGAATTAGAGACCGAATGGCAGCCTGGTCTCAACAGGTTTAAAGAAAAACGCCAGGAATTTTTATTGTATAACTGATGCTATCGTAAAAAGTTGAAAGGTCTAATCCTACCCCTAATTATTTCAAGAGGTTACATAGGGTAAAATTGCTAAAATCAGACTTTTTACCAGAGCATCAATATCATACCCGGTTCATCAGGCATAACGAAACAGAAAGTCACGGCAAAGGCCAACATCCCTGGCGGGTATTCTTCATGCCTGCAGATAATCAGAAAAATCGTAAGTGCCCCTGAAACGCTTACAGTTAGGGGGGGTATATGAAGTTGGGTGTAGTTAATTGATCGCTTACGAAAATTCTGAACAATCAGAAAAAATAACGAGGTAACAATGATAATTCAACCGGTAATTCTGGCTGGAGGAACCGGCAGCCGTCTCTGGCCCATGTCTCGGGAATTATATCCCAAACAGCTCTTAAACCTGGTTGGCGAAGATTCCCTGTTACAGGCAACGATAAAGAGAGCGGTATCATTAAAGGACACCGCCCCGCCCCTGCTGGTGGTGGGTGAGGAACACCGTTTTATTGTTAAAAGTCAGCTGGCGGAAATCGCCATGACAGCCGGAGCCATAATCCTGGAGCCCTGCGGCCGCAACACTGCCCCGGCTATTTACGCCGCCGCCCTTTATTGCCAACGTCTGCGAGCTGAACCGGTTATCATGCTGGTCTTGCCTGCCGATCATCTTATTAAAAATCAGACAGCCTTTGCCGCCGCGGTGAGCGAGGCCGCGTCTCTGGCCCGCGAAGGCCGCCTCGTTACCTTCGGGATTCAGCCGGACAAGGCCGAGACCGGCTATGGCTATATAGAAAAAGGTAAGGGTAATGAGGTGCTTTCCTTTGTCGAGAAACCGGATATGGCGACCGCCGAAAAATATTTGGCAGCGGGAAATTTTCTCTGGAATTCAGGCATGTTTGCCTTCAGCAGCGAGACATTAATGGCCGGCATGGAAGAATACAGCCCGGAGATCGCCACGGCCATGCGCCAGGCGGTTGACGAAGGCCGGGAAGACGGCCCCTTCTTCCGGCTCGCGGAGCAGGCCATGAATCTCTCACCCAGCGACTCCATTGATTACGCCCTATTGGAAAAATCAAACCAGGTGGCAGTCATTCCCGCCGATCTGGGCTGGAATGACATTGGTTCTTGGCGGGCTCTCTACGAGGTGGCCGAGAAGGATGAGGTTGGTAACGTCACGGCGGGCGACGTAATCTTAAAGGATGTCAAAAACAGCCTGCTTCAGTCGGAACATGGCCTGGTGGCGGCCGTCGGCCTCAAGGATACCATAGTAATTGAGACCGCCGATGCCGTTCTCGTGGCCCCCATGGATAGAGCCCAGGATGTCAAAAAGATTGTTAAACACTTAAAGAGAGAAAAACGGGAGGAATACCGCCTGCACCGCACCGTTTACCGGCCCTGGGGCAGTTACACTATCCTCGAAGAGCAGACCGGTTTTAAGATCAAACGCATCACGGTTCTGCCGGGGGTTAAGTTATCCCTCCAGATGCACCATCATCGTTCAGAACATTGGGTGGTTGTCAGGGGTACAGCCAGGGTAACCTGCGGAGAAAAGGTGCATCTCGTTCTGGAAAACCAGTCCACCTACATCCCCTGCGGAGAAAAACATCGCTTGGAGAATCCGGGAGTCATTCCCTTGGAATTAATAGAGGTCCAGAACGGCCCCTATCTTGGAGAGGACGATATTGTCCGTTTTGATGATGATTTCGGCCGCTGAGAAAAAATGAAATTTTCTCTTCTATCCTTTTTCCGTCAAGGCAGGAAGAACTCCGGGCCGGATGATATCCCCGCCGAACATCGGCATGACCGTGAACAATTTCAGGAGGCCTTACAGTCTTTTCAGGCCACGAGGGTGGAAGACCGCCTGCGGGTGCTTGATTTATTTCTGTCAGAGGAACGTCACGTCACCCTGGCTGATTTGATGGAGATAATTGCCGACCGCTGTCCGGATTTGCTGGATCAGGCCTTTCTCCAGGAAACCATGAACATGTTTTGTCAATTTGGTTTCGCTCAGCGCCGTAATTTTGAAAATAAGGACACCCTCTATGAGCATCTCCATCTCGGCAGACATCACGACCACCTGATATGCACCAAGTGCGGGATGATTCAAGAATTCCACGATCATATTCTCGAAGAACGACAACTGGCCATTGCCGAAGAATTTAATTTTCATCCCCTGCAGCATAAGACTGAAATTTATGGCCTCTGCGACCAATGCCTCTCTCATCGACAGCCCAGCCTGCCTCTTTATATGGCGGCGGCTGGTGAACGGGTACAGATTACCAATATCATCGGCGGCCGGGAGGTTAAACGCCGTCTGACGGGTATGGGATTGACCATGGGTGCCGATATAGAAATAATCAGCAGCAACCCATCCGGCCCCCTGGTGGTAGTTGTTAATGGTACCAGGCTGGCTCTTGGTATCGGCGTGGCCGGCAAGGTCATGGTTACCCATGCCTCAAGGCACGAGAAGCATGAAAAACATGAAAAATGCGAAAAACGCGAAACACAAAATTATCCTGATGGCGACTGATACATGAAGGTATATATAGCCAAAAAAGCCGGCTTCTGCATGGGAGTGCGAAGGGCGGTTGATTTGACCATCAATCTGGTAAACCGGGAAGGCGGGAATATCTCCACCTATGGGCCGCTGATTCATAACCCCCAGGTTCTTGCCGTCCTGGAGGACAAGGGGGTCGGGGTGTTAAGAGAGGTGCCTGCCGCCTCTTCTGCTCCCGGAACGGTAATTATCAGGGCTCATGGTGTCCCGCCGGCTGAGAAGGAGGCCCTACAGGATGCCGGCCTGCAGGTCAAGGATGCCACCTGCCCCAGGGTTTTAAAGGTACAGGCCATCATCAGCCGCCACCGCAAGCTGGGCATGACCACGGTAATTATCGGGGATCGTAATCATGCCGAGGTGGAGGGTCTGATGGGCTACGCTGGGCCTGACTGCCGGGTGGTGAGTAATGAGGCGGATGCCGAAGCCTTAAGCCTTGAGGGGGAATACATCATTGTCAGTCAGACCACCCAGGACGAGTTATCTTTTAACCAGCTCTGCCGGATTATTCAGGATCATCACCCTGGCGGCCGGGTATTCAGTACTATCTGTGACTCCACCCATAAACGTCAGCATGAGGTAAGAAAACTCTGCCAAACCGTTGACGCCTTAGTGGTAGTGGGCGGCCGAGCCAGCGCCAATACCAAACGTCTGGCCGAAATCGCCACCGGCATGGGGAAGGAAGTTTTTTTGATTGAGACTGAATCCGAAATTGACCCCGATATGCTGAACTCCTTCAAACGCGTAGGGGTAACGGCCGGGGCCTCCACTCCCACCTGGATGATAAACCGGGTGGTACGCACCTTAGAGGCCATTCCCTGTCATGGCGACAATCCCCTGCGGGCTTTGTCATTTAGAGTTATGCGCTGGCTCATGGCCAGCAATCTCTATGTGGCTGCCGGGGGTGGTATTATGACCGGTGCCTGCTGCCTTTTACAAGGTATTCAACCCACCTGGCAGCTCATGGTCATCGCCTTTGGTTATTTATTTGCCATGCATAATCTGAACCGCATCACGGATCAGCGGGCGAAGATCTTTAACGATCCGATCCTGATGAATTTCTATATTAATAATCGTAACATCTTCTTTCTGTCTTCCGTTACCGCCCTTATCGCTGCCCTTGCCATAGGCTGGCTGGAGGGCAGCGGCCCCTTTATCCTGCTGCTGATTATGAGTATATTCGGCACATTGTACAGCGTCAAATTTATCCCGCCTTCAATATCCGGTCTGCTGAAGGTCAAGATGCTGAAAGAAATTCCCGGCTCCAAAACTATCTTTGTGGCTCTGGCCTGGGCCATGGTGCTGACGATACTGCCGGCCATGAGCCAGGGTGGGATTACCCCGCTTACCGTTTCCACCTTCATCTTCATATTATTATTGGTTCTGGTACGTAACGCCGTATTTGATCTCTTTGACCTCCAGGGTGACCGCATCGTTGGCAAGGAGACCATGCCGGTACTTCTTGGTTTCCATAAGACCATGGTATTATTAAAAATAATCATGGCTATACTTTTTGTTATGCCCTTAATATTAACGCCCATGGGGTTGATGATCCGGCCATACGGCTATCTCCTGCTGCCCGGACTGGTTTATCTGTTCCTCTTTCTTGTTTTTTATGAAAAAGGGTATTATACCCCTGGAGTAAGGTTGGAATTCGCCCTGGAGACGGCTTTCATCATCATTGGCTTCTCGATATGGCTGGGTACATTATTACCTGATATTTTAATATAAACAATAATCGTTCAGGAAAGCGAAAACTCCAAGATGGGGTGCAGCTGAACGGTTACACATAAATTTTACTTGTTACAAGACCATCAACGAAGTCATGGAGAAAAAAAGAGATGTTAGGTTGGTTTAAAAAGAAAAAAGAAAAAAATAAAGCAGCGGCTACCGTTGATCACCAGGAGCCCCAAGCGGCTGTCTCTTCACCTTCGGCCGCCGCCGCAGCGCCCCCCCCTGAGGCCCAGTCAGAGGGCCTTTTTAAGCGTTTAAAAAACGGCCTGCACAAGACCAGGGAATCACTGGTTAAACGGGTTGACGCCCTTTTCCTCGGAAAAAAGAAGATTGATGCCGAGCTGCTGGATGAATTAGAAGAGGTTTTAATTACCGCCGATCTCGGGGTACAGACGGTTACTGAAATGCTCGAAGAGGCGAGAAACCAGGTTGCCCGCCGGGAATTGGCCGATATCAGCGCCCTGCGTGCCTTTCTGCAGGACAAGATGACCGGTTATTTGAGTGAAAATTATAAACCAGCCGAGAAACCGGACTCCGGCCCCTTCGTGATTATGGTTTTAGGGGTCAATGGAGTGGGTAAAACCACCACCATCGGCAAACTGGCCCACAAATTCAAGGAGTCCGGCAACAAGGTGCTGCTGGTGGCGGCCGACACCTTCCGGGCGGCGGCGATTGATCAGCTCAAGATCTGGGGTGAACGTACCGGAGTGGAGGTCAGCGCCCAGAAGCCGGGGGCTGACCCCTCTTCCGTGGTCTTTGATGCCCTGGAATATGCCGGCAGCCGTGATTTTGATGTTATTCTGGTGGACACAGCCGGTCGTTTACATACCCAGGTTAATTTAATTGAGGAGCTGAAAAAGATCAAACGGGTGATGAATCGTAAATGCCCCGGCGCTCCCCATGAGGTCATGCTGGTTTTAGATGCCACCACCGGTCAGAATGCCCTCTCCCAGACGAAGCTCTTTAACGAGGCGGTGGAGTTAACCGCCCTCACTCTCACCAAGCTTGACGGAACCGCCAAGGGGGGCATTGTCGTAAATATCTGCCGGGAATTTTCTATTCCCATCCGCTTCATCGGAGTAGGCGAGCAGATGACCGATCTGCGCGATTTTGACGCCCATGACTTTATAAAAGCTATCTTCACATAACCTACTGATAAAAGGGTAGTTTATAAAAATTATCCATATTTAGTTATAATGAAACAACAATACAATTATCAATACCGGAGACAACCCGGATGCGGGGGCTGTCTGCTCTTTTTCATCCTGTTTATGCTCCTGGCCGGTAACTTCCGCGGCCTCTTTGAGCTGTTAGGCATCCTGCTCTCCGGCGGCATGTTTTTTATATTCATGCTCATTGCCGCCTTTTGGGGATTTTCTTATTTTATTCGCCGCAAGGTCGCCACCTATGAACGTTCGCAAAGCGAATCACATAACGAGTTTGTCTATCTCCTGGTTCATATCCTAATCAAGATTGCCGAAATAGACGGCCGGGTAAGCAACGAGGAACTAAGCACCATTGAAAATTTTTTCCGCGCCAGCCTGCATTATAATTATGAACAGATGCTCTGGGTCAAGGAGCTTATCAAAGAGGCGCGCCAGTCCACAATCAGCTTAGATACCCTGTTAGCGGATTTTAAGGGTAAATTCGCCTATGAACCCCGCCTTATCCTGCTGGAGCTGATCTATCAGGTCATATATTCAGGCCCGAAACATATTGAGCCGGAGCTGGAACTTGCCAGCAAAATCGGCGATTTTCTCGGCATAAACATCTATGACCAGCAGAGGATCCGCAGCCGATACGCCTACGGTAGAGACACCAGCGGCGGTACCGGCAGTCGGGGCTATTCGGAAGAAGCCCGCTCTCTTGAGGTCTTAGGCCTTAAGCCTGGCGCCACACCGGCTGAAATAAAAAAGGCCTATCACAAATTGAGCATGAAATACCATCCCGACAAGGTGCGTCATCTTGGAGAGGAATTTCAGAAGGTAGCTGAAGAAAAGATGAAGGAAATTAATGCCGCCTACCAATTTTTAAGTAAATTAAATTGATTGTCCCCCCCATGCTCGGCAATACCCTGAGATGTAAACATTTCAGGATGTTCATGGAGCGCTTATTATAAAATTATCACGAGAGGATTATAGATATGGCCATCGCCAGAAAGATGGAAGAATTTGCCAAGAATTCTTCCTGGATCAGAAAGATGTTTGAAGAAGGGGCTAAGATGAAGGCCCAATACGGGGCCGAAAATGTCTTTGATTTCAGCCTCGGTAATCCGGATCTGCCGCCGCCGCCCCAATTCAGCACCGTGCTTCGGCAATTAGCCGCCGATGAGACACCGGGTACACATAAATATATGCCCAACGGCGGATACCCGGCTGTGCGGGAAAAAATGGCGGATAAAATTGGCGATGAGCAGGAAGTCAAACTTGATTTTAATGATATTATCATGACCTGCGGGGCGGCCGGGGCCATTAATGTCACCCTGAAGGCTATTCTTGATCCCGGCGATGAAGTCATTATTTTAAGCCCCTTCTTTGTGGAATATAAGTTTTATATCGACAATCACGGCGGTGTGAGCCGGGTGGTAAAAACCGCCAATGACTTCGACCTTGATTGTGACGCCATAATCGCGGCCATTAATGAGCATACCAAGGCCATAATTATTAACAGCCCCAATAATCCCACCGGCCAGATTTACTCCGGGGCCAAAATCCATAAGTTAGGCCATATCCTGGAGGCGGCCAGCGCCAAATTCGGCACCATCTATCTGATCTCTGATGAACCTTATCGGAAAATTGTCTTTGACGACTTTACTGTCCCCAGTATTTTTAAAAATTACTCCAACAGTATTATTGCCTCATCCTTTTCCAAGGATCTCTCCCTGCCGGGTGAACGTATCGGCTTTATAGCGGTTAATCCTGAGGCGGAGGCCCATGATTCTCTATTAGGGGCCATGACCCTGGCCAATCGTATTCTGGGCTTTGTT
>DRPV01000080.1 GCA_011330685.1 Desulfobacterales bacterium | reverse complement strand
GAATGCCGGAGAACATAAGCGACCACCACCAGTGCATTGACGAACTAATAAGCAACAAGGAAAATTACCCGTATTATTACTGGCTGGCATGGATATTTTTTCTTATGTCCCTGACCGCGGTCTTATCCTTCAATCTCTTTCATGATATGACCTTAAGCGAATCCGGGCTAAGCAACAGTTTATCTCATAAAGTACAACATACTGCCAATCACAAAGATCTGCTCAAGGCCGAAATATCCGGGCCGAAAATATTCCTGTCAACCGAGCGCAGAGGATTACCCCCCATAAACAATCACAGTTAGGGCAGATAGTGAGCCACAGAGGTTTATCACTCTCTGAAATTTATGGAGCGCTTACAGTTAAGGGGGATATATGAATATGGGGTAACCGTTCAGCGGCACCCCATATTCGTCCGTTTCGCCCTCCTCACGTACAGGGGGGGGTACGCTTCGGAGGTCGAAACGAACGAATCTGGAGCACATCCGGAGTCTACGCTTTCCTGAACGGTTACAATTACGAGTTAAGGGTAATTTATTGCCTCTGGTGAACGATTACAAGTTGGGTGTGGTTATTTGATCGCTATAAACTTTTTCTCTCCAGCCTTAACAGCCACCGGCAGATGATTGACCGGCGGCGGAATGGGGCAGGAATAATTATGGTTGTAGGCGCAATAGGGATTAAAGGCCATATTGAAATCAAGAGTCACCTGGCGAGAACCGCTGCCCTTGGATTTGACGTCGAGATAACGCCCGCCGCCATAGGTCGTTTTATCGCTGGTTAAGTCGGTAAACGGCACAAAAAGATCATCGGGGTGTTTAGCGAGGAGATCCTTCTCCTGATAGGCAGTAAGAGTTAATTTATGGCCCTTGAGACTGAAATTAAGCTGGCCTAATACCACATATACCCGCGGCCGCCCTGAAGAGGTCTGAATCTGAAAGCTGCCGGCGGTTTTGGCAGGCGTAAAAACCGCCGTCACCTTATAATCTATATCAGGACGATAATAACGCAGCCCCTTAAAGTTCATGCGCTGCACCGGCAGCAGGGGAGAATCAGGATATGTGGCAAAAAATCTGTCCTTATCGGCTCGTGTATTCAAGATTGCCTTTTGATAGGCCAGAATCTGAACCCGGTTTGGTTTTGAACATGACACAACTCCAGTCCAGACCATGATACCAACCACTATAAGAAACAGGGTGCCTCTCTTCATCAACAGTCATGCTCCTCAATATAGGCTCTGATTACGGCGGAATCCGCCGCCACTACCTGACAACGGCTCTCCTTATTCTCCAACTCCCGTAAGGGCTCCGGCAGAGGCCTGCTGCCAATTGCCTGACCAACGGCTGCGCCAAACTTACCGGGATGGGCCGTGGACAGACAGATCATGGGCAGTGTATCCTTATGTTTCAGACCGGCCGCGACCCCCACCGCGGTATGCGGATCAAGGACATAATTGTTACGTTCATAAAACTCCCGGATGGTACGGATGACCTCCGCCTCCCCGATCCTCCGGGCCTGGAAATCACCCTGAACCCGCTCTCTGATTTCCGGCGCAAAACGCAGGACACCTTGAACCACAAAGTCCTCCATCTGCTGACGGGTCTGTCCGGCATCCTGCCCATTCAAAAAATAGAGATAACGCTCAAAATTAGAGGCCAGCTGAATATCCATGGATGGACTGCAGGTCTGCGACACCTCAGCGAGGGAATAATCGCCCTCCTCCACAAAGCGGGTGAGAATATCATTCTGATTGGTGGCAAGTACCAACCGCCTCACCCGGCCGGGGGTCAGAAGCTTGCGGGCCAGAAAGCCGGCAAATATATCGCCGAAATTACCCGTGGGCACGGTGAAATCCAATTGCCGGCAGTTCTCCTGTTCACAGACCCGGAAATAGCTGTATATATAATAGACGATCTGGGCCAGAATCCGTGCCCAGTTAATAGAATTTATCGCCGCGAGACAATGCCGTTCCTTAAAAGGCAAATCATTAAAAATCTCCTTGACGATGGCCTGGCCGTCATCGAAGGTGCCTTCAATCGCCAGATTAAAGACATTATCATCCAGCACCGTAGTCATCTGCAGTTCCTGTATCCGGCTTACCCGTTTGTGGGGATGGAGGATAAAGATTTTGATTCTCTCCTTGCCCCGTACCCCGTAAATAGCGGCACTGCCGGTATCGCCGGAGGTGGCCCCGAGAATATTCAGGTGCTGGTTGCCCTCTTTTAAAAAATATTCAAAGAGATTGCCTAACAATTGCAGGGCGATATCCTTAAAGGCCAGGGTGGGGCCATGGAAAAGCTCAAGAATATAAAGCCCACCATGTTTTACCACCGGGGTTATCTCCCGGTGCCGAAAACCGGCATAGGATTTATTGATTAATCCCCGCAGATCTGCTGCCGGTATCTCCCCGGCAAATAAGGAGATGATCTCAAAGGCCAGATCCTGATATTTCAGGGTACTCCAGGCCTGTATGGTTGCCGCTGATATTTCAGGGATGGATTCCGGCAGCAGAAGACCGCCGTCCGTGGCCAGGCCCATCATCACCGCCTCCTGAAAACTGATGGGGCTTATACCGCCCCTGGTGCTTATATATTTCATATTTTACATCCTAATTATAACTTCAGTTACAACTCCGCCCTGGGACAATAAGTGAACTGCCGGTCATTTCAGCGGGAACAGGTAATTTTAGAACCTCAAGCACAGTGGGAGCTATGTCACACAAGGCCCCTCCATCGCGCAGGACAGTGCCGCGAAACTTCTCCGCCAGCAGAAGAAAAGGCACGGGATTCAAGGTATGAGCCGTATGGGGTTCCCTGCTGGTATCATCATACATAATATCGGCATTTCCATGATCGGCGGTAATCATCATTACCCCGTCCAGCTTCTTAATCTCTGCCGCCAGCCGCCCCAGGCACTCATCAACAACCTCACAGGCCTTTACCGCCGCTGCCAATATCCCGGAATGGCCCACCATGTCACCATTGGCGAAATTAAGTACAATAAGGCTGTATGGATTCTCCCGCAAACGCTTGAGCAGCTCATCGGTAATCTTATAGGCGCTCATCTCCGGTTTCAGGTCATAGGTGGCTACCTCGCGCGGCGACTCAATAAGGGCTCGATCTTCTCCGCTGAAGGGCTGCTCACGACCGCCGTTAAAAAAATAGGTGACATGAGCGTATTTTTCCGTCTCCGCAATCCTGAGCTGCCGCAGACCATGGCGGCTCACCTCCTCGCCCAGAATATGTTCTAAAGAGGAAGGTGGAAAAAGTACCGGCAGCTTTATATTTTTTTCATAAGAGGTACAGGTGACAAAACCGCCGAGGCGCGGGCGGCGCCGGGGTTGGAAGTCGTTAAACTCCTCATCATTAAA
This sequence comes from Desulfobacterales bacterium, assembly GCA_011330685.1. Lineage (GTDB taxonomy): Bacteria > Desulfobacterota > Desulfobulbia > Desulfobulbales > VMSU01 > JAADIV01. The sequence continues at coordinate 6,909 of DRPV01000080.1, read as the reverse complement.
GGCATGCGTTAACTGGCGGGCTCGATCAGCCCGAAAATTAAAAAACAAAACCCGGTCACCATCCCCTATAAGAGCCAAAGGGCGGCCCTCCCGGCCAATCACTATTGGTTCAATAAACTCATCCGTCGTCCCGGCCGCGTAGGCCGCGCTCACCGCCTCGGCCGGACTCTGATGATATATACCCTTACCATCCACCATGGCCTGCCAGGCCCTTTCCACCCGGTCCCAGCGTTTATCACGATCCATGGCGTAATAACGGCCGATTACAGTGGCAATCTTTCCCACCCCCGCCGCCTTAATCCCGGCCTCCAGGGCCTCAATATAGCTCCTGCCGCTTTTTGGCGGGGTATCACGGCCATCCATAAAACAATGAATAAATACCTTTTTTAAGCCCTGAGCGGCGGCAATATTAAGCAGGGCCAACAGGTGGTTAATATGACTGTGCACCCCGCCGTCGGAGAGTAACCCCATGAGGTGAAGAGCCTTGTCTGCCGCCTTTGTTTCGCCGATTAATTTAAGGAGAACCGGATTTGCGGCAAGTTCATTTTTATGAATGGCCATATTTATCCGGGTAAAGTCCTGATACACCACCCTGCCCGCTCCAATATTCATATGCCCCACCTCGGAGTTGCCCATCTGGCCCGCGGGCAGGCCCACGGCTCCGTTATGAGCGGCCAGCTTAGTCAGTGGATATTCCCGCGCCCAACTATCCATATTCGGAGTGCGAGCGGCATAAACAGCGTTAGTGGGGCTGGGTTCACCAACGCCCCAGCCATCCAGAATCGCCAGTAATAACGGTTTAGGATTTGTCATTATATTAAACTCCAGGGGTAAATGTTGAGCAGAGGCAACAACTTACCCTCAACTCGTAAATTGTAACCGTTCAGTCAAAATCAAGGGCCGCGCAATCAAGCCGTGGGGCATCCCGCCAAAGACCTTCCAGATCGTAAAACCGGCGGGCCTCATCGTAAAAGATATGGGCTACAACATCATTAAAGTCCAGAAGAACCCAGCGGCCCTCATCCAGGCCCTCCACCTTGGCGCTCTTCAGCCTTTTACTGTTTACCTGTTTATCGAGAGCCGCGGCAATCCCCTGCACATGTCTGGTTGAACGGCCGCTGGCAATAATAAAAAAATCAGCGAATCCAGAAAGACCGCGCACATCAAGAACCACAATATTGTCGGCCTTGGCATCCCTGGCCGCGGCGTACAGCCTTGCCACGGTCTTTAACTCTTCTCCAGCTGTTACCAACCCTGCTTTACCTTTCATTTATATTTAATTCCTTTCTTCATAGCCCCGGTCAACGGGCAAATTATTTTGTCTGGCATTCTGTACCGCCAGTTGATCACAACGTTCATTCAATGGATTACCGGCATGGCCCTTTACCCAGTTAAAGGTAATGGTTAATCCGGCGGTTAAATTCAGCAGTTCCTCCCAGAGATCGGCATTCAGGGCCGGTTTTTTATCCGATTTGAGCCAGCCGTTACGCTGCCACTTGCGGGCCCAGCCCTTATTAATGGCGTTTACCACATAACTTGAATCAGAATAAAGGGCAATGGGCCGTTCTGAATCACCCAGGGAGCGCAGGGCGGCGATGCAGGCCATAAGCTCCATGCGGTTATTGGTCGTCAAACGATAACCGCCGCTTATCTCCCGCCGACCGGCCGGCTCAAGATCGTAATCAATAATTACCGCCCCGTACCCTCCGGGGCCGGGATTATTGATTGAGCCGCCATCCGTATAGATAACCAGCCCCGCGTGGTTTTTAAGCGCTTTAATTTTCGTCTCCGGCGGCCTTTTTCTTTTTGCACTTTTTACCGCCCCGGTAGTGTATTGTGGATTTTTAAGCCATGCTTCGGCCTCACGGCGGGTGAGAAAGCCCTTAAAACGAGCCCCGGGACAGCCCTTAACCTGAGCTGCGGCCAGGGGCCAGTTATCAAAGATACCGGTTTCCCGTCCAACCGCAACGGCGTAATATTTTTTTTTGGCCATTTCAGATGAATTGCCGGAGGCAGGAGAGGGGAGAAATACTACCTGGATTATTAAGAGCTGCAATGATCATAAAGTACAGGGTCTACTCAATATCCTGGGGTAGAACCCCTATGAGAAATTTTTCTCCTTCACGAAACATAACATGTATTTTGTTGGGAGAAAGGCATTTAATGACCTTACCAAGGCCAAAAACAGGATGATTAAGGAGATCATTCACCTTAAAGCAGGTCGTCATGGTGTACGGAATGGCAGTAGAAGTATCCATGTCGGCCATCAAATCATCAAACTTTTCCGCTTGTTTCCGTCGTTTAGCCATAATTAATCACATTTTTTTTTATTCGCCATCTTTTTTCAAAAAAAGTTCGCCCGATAAGCAACATTATCATATAATTTAAATCAGGCAAGTGATTCAAGCCCATGACGTTTATTTTAGCGAGTCATATTTTTTTTGCAAGTCTTGCCTGTCAGCAGCATCAGAGCTTTTATAATTGGGAGACACACATATGCAGGATATAATAGTATGGCTGATCGTTGGAGCGGCGGCAGGATATATGGGGCTGAAACTCATTAATAGACTACGCGGCAAAAGTAGTGGCTGCGGCAGTTGCGGCGGTTGCGGCTCAACCCAAAAGGGCTCTGATATCCCTGACCTGCGGCCAGGTAAAAAGAAGCCGAATAAATAGCCTCAGGCACAATAGCGCAGACTGCGGATAATGAAAACAGAATACACAAGAGTCAAAAGTCAGCAGTTCCAATCGCCGCAGGCGGTAACTATACTTGTCTTCTGACTTCTGACTCGTATTAATCAAAAAAATTAAAGAGGTAATCATGGACGGCCAAATCAAGCCTGGATGGTACATTCATCCACAGTTCGGACTGATAAAGGTATACGCAGACGAAACAAACTCCTGGAATTATAAATGCTATTCCGACAGCGGGGCCAGAGCGCTCTCCAAAGAGCGCCCCCTGGATCAGTGGACCTGGGCCCTGTGTGAAGAAAAGGAAGGAATTATATGAACAGAATACCCTAACGATCAATAACCCCCCATAGTGGAAATTGATCACCCTCCGAGGTATAAGCGTTTCAGGGGCACCTCGATGTAGGCGTTCATGGAGCGCTTATCAATGCAGGGATGTCAAGGCCTTGCTTAAACGCCGCATGCCTTCTTCAATAACCGCCATGGAGGCCGCGAAGGAAAAGCGGACAAAGTCATCGGTACCAAAGGCAGCGCCCGGCACCGAGGCAATGAGGGCCTCATCAAGCAGAAAATCGGCCATATCCACCGAGTTATTAATCTTCTTGCCCTGAAATTCGCGGCCGTAATAGGCTGAAAAATTGGGGAAGACATAAAATGCCCCCTTAGGCGCGACACAAGTTAGATCCGGAATTGCCTGTAAGGCATCCATAATATATGTCAGCCTCTCGGCAAAGGCCTTTTTCATGATGCCCGGAAAGTCCTGGGGACCGTTAAGGGCAGCGAGGGCCGCCTTCTGGGAGATTGACGAGGCGTTGGAGGTACTCTGGCTTTGAATCTTATTCATGGCCGCGATGATATGCTGCGGCCCGGCACTATAGCCTATCCGCCAGCCGGTCATGGCAAAGGACTTACTGACCCCGTTCAGAATTATCACCTGTTCTTTCAACTCCGGGGCCACCTCCAGAATATGCGGTACCGATTGCCCGTCAAAGACAATCGTCTCATAAATATCATCAGAGATGACCACCCAGCCGCCCTTTAAGGCCATATCGGCCACCAGACGCAGACCGGCTTTGGAGAATACCGCCCCGGTGGGATTGGAGGGGCTGTTCAGAATTATGCCCCTGGTTTTTTCAGTGACACATTTTTTCAGAGCCGCCTCATTAATATCAAAATCATTGTCCTCCGCCAGCGGCAAAAAAACAGGCTTAGCCCCGGCCAGTTCAATAATAGGCGGATAAGAAACCCAGTAGGGAGTGGGGATTATGACTTCATCACCCGGCCCGAAGAGGGCCTGGCCCATGTTATAAAGGCCATGCTTGCCGCCGCAGCTTATCTGGATCTGCTCCGGGGCATAATTAAAGCCACGATCAGCGCTCAGTCGGCGGCAGACCGCCTCCCGCAGTTCAATAATTCCCGGCACTGCCGTATAACGGGTAAAACCGTCATCAATGGCCGCCTTACCAGCGGCGCAGACATGAGCCGGGGTATCAAAATCAGGCTCCCCGACGCTGAAATTCAGGACATCAGCCCCCGAGGCCTTGAGAGATTTGGCCTTGGCGTTTACCGCCAGGGTTGGGGAAGGTTTAATCTTGGCCATCCGCTCTGCCAGAGTAATATTCACAGTCATTATCTCACCTTATGCTAATAATACGTTCAATAAAATACTTCTTTCAGGAACAACCCTTGAGCCGGTGCAGTACTTCCGGCCGCTGAACGCTCTTTGGCATACAATATTTTTTTAAAATTAGCCACGGTTTTTTCTCCCCGCCCCACCGGAATCAGGGTGCCGATAATATTCCTGACCATATGCCTCAAAAATCCATCACCCCCTATTTCCACCGTAAAACCACCTGGAATGGCGTAGATACGCTTATGATTAATGGTTCTCACCGCCCCCCGGCCGTGAGTAATAGTCAGATCTCTGGAACCGGCGGCCTCGAAACTGGTAAAATCATGCTCGCCGAGCAAGGATGACAGGGCCAGATCCATGGCCGCCAGATCAAAGGCCCTGGGGAAATGGGCGTAATAAAGACGTTGAGTGGGAAGAATCAGAGGTGAGGTTATGACCTGATAAAAATAGGTCTTACCCAGGGCGTCAAAGCGGGCATGAAAACGCTCCGCAGTCTCATCAAGGGCCAGCACCCTTATATCCGGCGCCAATAAACTGTTCAGGCCCTTCTGAAAGCCAAGACATGGTATCCCGCGCCGGGTCTTAAAATTGGCGCACATGCCCAAGGCGTGCACCCCGGCATCGGTACGACCGGCTCCATAGAGAGTGACGGGCTCTCTCGTCATCAGGGCTATTTTATCCTCCAGCGCCCCCTGCACAGTGGGCTGCTCTTTCTGGCGCTGCCAACCGGCATAGGCCGTACCATCATAGGCGATGAGCATCCTAATATTACGTTCCGCCGTGGATATCATGATGCCCTTTCCTTGATCAAACGACCCACCGTGGAGACTAGCTCCTGCATATTATAGGGCTTAATCACCGCCGCCTTAAAACCATAATCCCGATAATTGGCCATCACCTGATCGTTGGAATAACCGCTGGAGACAATAATAACGGCCCGCGAATCAAATGCAAGCAGTTCAGCCGCGGTTTGTGCGCCGCCCATACCACCGGGGATGGTTAGATCCATGAGTACCACATCAATGGGTTTAGCAGAGGCCGCGGCCTGCCGATAGATCTCCAAGGCTGCGGCACCATCCACGGCGTTGAGGGTTTCAAATCCTGCCGCCGACAGCATATTCACCGCGATATCACGAACCAGTTCATCATCGTCCATAATCAAAACTCTACCCTGTCTGACCCCGTTTATATCAAGCACCGAAACCACATTCTCCGCCACCGCGGCCGCGGATTTTTTCGAGGCCGGCAGATAGATGGTAAAGGCAGTTCCCTCTCCAGGTTTAGAGTCCACCAGGATATGCCCGCCATGTTTACGAATCACTGAATGGGTTACCGCCATGCCGAGACCATTCCCCTTCTCCTTGGTGGTAAAATAGGGATCAAATATTCGGCTGCTGACTTCCGGCGGCATACCGCAGCCATCATCACTGATTATGATCCGTAAATAGCGCTCACTATTAGCATATTCGGCAAAGGGTATCTCTTCGCTGTCCTTCAGACTGAAATTTTCACAGCTAAGCCTGATATTACCGCCGTTGGGCATGGCCTGCACGGCATTTATAACCAGATTCTGCACCACCTGGCCGATCTGGCCTTTGTCCACCTCCACGGCCCAGAGATCTGGGGCAAAATCAAATTCGCCCTTCACATTGCTGCCCCGCAGCACAAACTCGGCCGACTCCCTGATAATATCACTTATGGTACTGAGGGTCTTAAAGGGGTTGCCGCCCCTGGAAAAGGTGAGTAATTGCTGCACCAGATTTTTGGCCCGTTCCGAGGCCTTTTCTACCTGGCTCAACAGGTGGTGACGCTTATCCGAGCTGTCAGTCAGCATCAGGGCCAGGCTGACATTACCCATAATCGCCGCCAGGATATTATTGAAATCATGGGCGATACCGCCGGCCAGAACCCCAATGGCCTCCAGCTTGTCCATCCGCCTAGACTCCTGCGCTATTTTCTTCTCCAGCGTGATATCCCGAAACACCAGCACCACCCCAATGACCTCACTCCGGCTGTCATGAATTGGTGCGCCGCTATCGGCAATATTTAACTCCCGCCCGTCTTTGCTCAACAGAATGGTACCACTGACCAAATCAACAATCTTACCAGAACGCAGCACCTGGGCCGCGGGGCTCTCCAGCGGCCGCCGCTCATCTTCATCAACTATCCGAAAGACCTCCTCAAGAGGCCTGCCCACCGCCTCCTCCATCGCCCAGCCGGTCATGTGCTCGGCGATCTTGTTCAAAACCATAATACGCCCCTCTGGATCGGTGGTAATTACCCCGTCACCAATACTGCGCAGGGTAACATCTAACCGTTCACGCTCGCCGTCAAGAACGGCTTGCACTCGCCGGCGTTCAGTAATATCCTGAAAGGTCTCAACAATCCCCGATAACTTACCATGCATATCATAATAAGGACGACCGGTAACAATAAATGTTGTTTCACCACCCTCGGCGCCGGACAGCACCACCTCATATTCAACGCTTGCGGCCCCATTTTTAATTTTTACCAGAGGGCAGGTGTCGGTACCACAGGCCGCGGCCGGTCTGATTTCATGGCATTTAAGGCGTTTAACGCTATGG
>DRPV01000079.1 GCA_011330685.1 Desulfobacterales bacterium | reverse complement strand
TATACCGGCAGCTCCTTCGCGGCCTCCTTTCTGGATTTTTACAAACCCTTTATCCGGGTAGATAAAAAGTTCTCCGGCCTGCACGGCTTTTTCCCCGCATCAGCCGGCTACCATAGTGAGACCAGGGATATCACTGAAATAGGCCTGCAGCGCCTGCTCGTTCAGCCCATAATGCGCTTGACCGCTAAACTACGCTGGTTGCAGCACGGCCACATCCAGCTCTATATCGGCTACATATTTTTCGCGCTGCTCGCGCTGTTATTCTGGTTGATGGTATAGGTGCTGCTATGACACAAGCCATTATACTGCTCACTATTGCTGTTATATCAGCGCCGCTGCTTTCCATGATTATCGTCAAGGTCAAGGCCTGGTTCTGCGGCCGCAGAGGCCCCGCCTGGCTGCAGAATTACTCCACCCTGACCAAGCTTGTTCAAAAGACTCCGGTGTACAGTAATTCCACCACCTTTATATTCCGCCTCAGTCCGGTCATAACCATGGCCGGAATACTGACGGCCCTCTGCCTCCTGCCCATAGCCGGACGGCCGCCGCTGCTCTCCTTTGCCGGTGATGTTATTCTGCTCTTTTACCTCCTGGGTCTGGGGCGTTTCTTTATTATCAGCGCCGCCATGGATACCGCCTCCCCCTTTGAAGGCATGGGCGCGGCCCGTGAAGCCCTCTTCGGTACCCTGGCAGAGGCCACGGTCTTTGTGGTTTTAATTTTCTTTGAACGCCTGCAGGGGGGAGCAAGCCTCGCGTCCTACCTTGGAATTCATACTAACGCCGGTCTGTGGGGTAATGCCGGAGCCGCCGCCATCATGATAATAATTGCCCTGTTCATGGTGCTGCTCACCGAAAACGCCAGGGTGCCGGTGGATGACCCCACCACCCATCTGGAATTGACCATGATCCACGAGGTGATGGTGCTTGACCACAGCGGCCCGGAACTGGCCCTGATTGAGGCGGGTTCATGGTTGAAGTTATTTTTCTACAGCGCCTTTATCGCCGATATTCTCTGCCCGCTGCGCGGCAGACCTCTGGACTTCCCGCTTTTTGCCCTGACGGTAATCAGCATTTATATCCTGATTGGCTTTATCGAGTCGATCTCCGCCCGTTATAAACTGAATATGGTACCTAAATTTATTTTAATCTCCTTCGCCCTGGCCCTCTTTGCCCTGATTTTTTCCATGGGGGCCTCCCTGTGATCTCCTTTGCCGATCTGCTGCTGGCCTTTGTGTTTCTTTCGGTTCTGGTCTCCCTGGCCTCAAATCGTTTGATGGAACTGGTCAAGATCATGGCCTTTCAGGGAGTTATTGTGTCAATTATCCCCCTGGCCCTTGCACACGGCTCCGGAATAAAGGCCGAGGGCTGGGAATTTCTCACCGCCACCCTGCTGATAAAGGGACTGATTATGCCCATGGCGCTCTATATTGCCGTCAAAAAGGTCGCCAACCGCCGTGAAGTTGAGCCCTATGTCAGTTATAACGCCTCTATTTTCATCGGTCTGCTCATAACCATGGCCGCCAGTTTAATCAGCCACCGCCTGAGCCCTTCTATGCCGGCCGCCGATACCCTCCTGCTGCCGGCGGGATTGACAACCGTGGGGGCCGGTTTTTTTCTGATGATGACACGTCACAAGGCCATAACCCAGGTCATTGGCTATCTCATGCTGGAAAACGGCATTTATCTGTTAGGCACCGCCATGGCCCGCAAAACTCATTTTCAGCACATCCTGGAGTTCGGCGTCCTGCTTGATCTCCTGGCCGGAGTAATGATTATGGGCATTATTCTCTACCACATCAACCGAACCTTTGATGATGTTGATACGGGTATTCTAAGGAGTTTAAAGGACTGATGCTGGAAATTGTTATCCTCATTCCCCTGTTGTCCGGCGTTGCAGCCTTCTTTCTGCCGCCCCGTCCGGGACGTGTTACCCTGCTGGCGGCCGGGGTGCTGCATCTCGCGGCCAGTATCGCGGCGCTCAGTGGTTTCCTGCCGGCCATGCTGCCCCTGTATTTTACCTTAACCCCTCTCGGCGGGCTGGTTCTTGTCATCACCTCCTTCCTTTACTGTATGACGGCGATTTATACCGTCTCCTATATGAACGAGATTGAGATGCACGCCGAACCAGCCTTTAACGGCTCCATGCTCCTCTTTCTGACAGCCATGAGCATGGCCGCCATTGCCGACCATATTATTGTGCTGTGGATCGCCATCGAGGCCACCACTCTGACCTCGGCACCCCTGATTCTGCTCCACAAATCCAAGGGCGCCCTGGAGGCCGCCTGGAAATACGTCTTAATCTGCTCGGTGGGTATTGCCCTGGCCCTGTTAAGCGCCTTCTTTCTGATCCTGGCCATGAACCAGGGCGGTGTACAGGTGCCCTTGAACTATAACAGCCTGAACGGCGTGGCCGCCTCCCTCAACCCGCTCTGGCTGAAGGCGGCCTTTATCTTCGCCGTTATCGGCTACGGCACCAAGATGGGCCTGGCCCCCATGCATACCTGGCTGCCGGACGCCCACAGCGAGGCGGTAAGTCCGGCCTCAGCCCTGCTCTCCGGCGCCCTGCTGAACTGCGCCTTCCTCGGGGTCTATAAAACCCATGTCCTGCTTACCAGCGCCGGGATCGGCCGCTTTTCCGACCATATCCTCATGATCTTCGGTCTGTTCTCCATCCTGGTGGCCGGTGTTTTTATTCTGCATCAAAGCGATTATAAACGTCTGCTGGCCTATTCCAGCATTGAGAATATGGGCATCATCGCCTTTGGCAGCGGTTTGGGAGGACTGGGGGCCATTGGTGCCGTTATCCACATGATTCATCATTCCCTGATTAAATCCAGTCTGTTTCTGACCTCCGGCAATATCCTCCTGGGCTACGGCAGCAAACAGATTAAACAGACCAGGGGGATGATCCGGCTGCTTCCCGGAACCGCGGCGGCCTTTTTCTCCGGTTTCACGGCAATCTCCGGACTGCCGCCCTTTGGCCTCGTGGTCAGCGAGCTGTTTATTATCCTCGGCGCCCTGCGCAGTCATCATCCCGTGGCAATTATTATATTTATCAGCGGCCTGCTGCTCGTCTTCAGCGGCGCCTGCCGCCATATCCTGCCCATGACCTTCGGCAGTACCGAGACCAAAGCCGATGACCTCCTGGTAGCGGACAGGCCGGCCCGTCTCCTGCCCTCATATACCCTGTTGGCCGTCTCAATTTTCCTGACCTTCTGGATGCCGGAAAGGCTTTGGGAGATAATCCGGCAGGCGGCGGTTCTGATGGGAGGGGCGCATGGCTAATTTAATGCCCATCAACAGTGGTGAGGCCGTCAAGCGGGCCGCTCTGCCGATTTTTGAATTTGAGCAGTTACGGGAGAGGCTGCTGGAAATATCCCGCTACGGCTGCGTCGTCCAGTTCTTTGGTTATGAGGATGGCGGTGAACTTTTTGTCATGGCCGTCATGCGCCTGGAGAATCAGCTCCTCGCCGGCCTTGCCCGGCTGCCGGAAAGCTATGCCTCCCTGACCGCAAAACGCCCTAAATTCAACCTGTTCGAGCGAGAACTGGCCGAGCAGTTCGGAGTCAGACCCCTGGGCCACCCCTGGCTGAAAATGCTGCGCTACCAACCGAACTGGCGCGGCAGACCGGATGTTTTCGGCAATAATTACACCTTGGACATTCCCGGCCCTTACCCCTATTTTAAGGTGGAGGGCGAAGAAGTCCATGAGGTTGGCGTGGGGCCTGTCCACGCCGGAATCATCGAACCCGGTCATTTTCGCTTTCAATGCCTCGGCGAGAGGGTTCTGCACCTCGAGATATCGCACGGCTATCAGCACCGGGGGATTGAACGGCTTTTGATAAAGGCCCGGCCCAGACGGCGACCCTTTATCACCGAGAATATCGCCGGTGACACGGCCATGGCCAACAGTCTGTCATACAGCCAGGCCATTGAGGCCCTGAGCGCTTCCGGCGTCTCCCAACCGGCCATGACCGTCCGAACCATTGCCCTGGAACTTGAACGTCTCGCCAATCACGTTGGCGATCTTGGCGCCCTGAGCGACGATGTGGCCTTTGCGCCGCCGGCCGCCTTTCTGGGCCGCATGCGGGGTGAATTCCTGAATCTTCTGCTTCTGTTAAGCGGCAACCGTTTCGGCAAGGGTTTAATCCGGCCCGGAGGAATTGCCTTCCCGGCCGGAAAAGCGGAGTTCACGGCAATCAGGGCCAAGGTCAAGGAGCTGCGGCCGGAAATCGAGCATTGTATTGAGCTGCTGTTAACGGCCCATACGGTTTTATCCCGTTTTGAGCAATGCGGGATTGTCTCCCGGGAGGCGGCGGAAGGACTGGGGCTGGTGGGCCCGGCGGGACGCGCCTCCTGGCAGTCCTACGATGCCCGTCAAGACTTTCCCGGCGAATGTTACGCCGATCTGCCGCCCTGCCCATGGGAACACCCCACCGGTGATGTCCTGGCCCGGGCCCGAATCAGAGCGGCGGAGATATCCCACAGTTTTGACTGCCTGGACATCCTGACGGCCAAGGGCGGCGAGCCAGAGACGGTAAGGCCGAAGGCGGAGAAATTAGCCCCGTCATCCATGGTGGTTACGGTAAATGAGGCCTGGCGTGGCGAGTTGTCCCATTGCCTGCTCACCGATAGTGACGGTGAAATCATCCGCTATAAGATTAAAGACCCGTCCTTTCATAACTGGCCGGGGTTAGCCCTGGCCCTGCGGGATGAAGAAATTTCTGATTTCCCCATTAATAACAAGAGTTTTAATCTGTCTTACTGCGGCATGGATTTATGAGACAGAGGTAACCGTTCACCTGCACCCCATCTTCGTCCGTTTCGGCCCCCTCACGTACAACAGGTACGCTTCGGGGGCCGAAACGAACGAACCTGGGGCACATCTGAACGGTTACAGTTTACGAGTTGAGGGTAATTTATTGCCTCTGCTGAACGGTTACAGACAGAGG
>DRPV01000078.1 GCA_011330685.1 Desulfobacterales bacterium | reverse complement strand
GAAATAGATTATTGGATTGCCTCTATGCTGGCCAGTCCAGGTAACGTCTCCGATCTCAATATAACCGTGGGTAAGCCGCTGCAGGTGGAATCATCGGGGGTCTTGATTCCGGTGGGGGTGGAGCCGGAGGTCAAAAAGCTGACCCCCTTTCAGACCGAAGTTTTCGCCTTGAATATTATTGGCGGCAATAAACGGCTGCTCAAGGATCTGGTGGAAAACGGTTCCTGTGATCTCTCTTATTCTCTCGGCAATAAGGCCCGTTTCCGGGTAAATATATTCTCGCAGAAGGGGCATCTCTCCACCGTTCTTCGTATCTTACCCACTACCATACCCACCATTGATTCCCTTAATCTGCCGCCGATTTTTCACAAGATGCCCCAGGAGTTAAACGGTATTATTCTGGTTACCGGGGCCACCGGTTCCGGTAAATCAACTACTCTCGCCGCCCTCCTGCATCAGATAAACCGGGAGCGCCAGGTGCATGTGGTAACCCTGGAAGACCCCATTGAGTTTGAGCATCCCCAGATTAAGGCCACCTTTAATCAGCGGGAGTTAGGCAATGATTTTGATACCTTTCCCAATGGCCTGCGGGCCGCCCTTCGGCAGGCCCCGAGGGTGATTCTGGTGGGCGAGATGCGGGATAGGGAAACTATGGAGATAGGCCTGACGGCGGCGGAAACCGGTCATCTGGTAATGAGCACTCTCCATACGGTGGATGCCGGGCAGGCCATTAACCGCTGCCTCGGCATGTTTGACGCCCGCGAGCAGGGGCAGATCAGAAACCGTCTGGTGGATACTATCCGCTGGGTGGTTGGTCAGCGTCTGTTGCCCAAGGTCGGCGGCGGCCGGGTGGCGGCGTTGGAGGTTATGCGTAAAAATCTGCGGGTTGCCGATGCCATTCTGCATGGGGAATCGGAGGGTAAGACCTTTTACGATATTATCACTGATGGTCACGCCCTGGGGATGCAGACCTTTGATCAGCATATTCTGGAGCTTTACAAAGAGGGCTTGATTGAAGAACAGACGGCTCTGGGCTATTGTTCCCACCGCAGCGCGGTTAATCGGGGCCTGGATCAGATCAAGGCGGCCAAGGGGGAAGCCACCACCGGTATTACCGGGCTGGCCATGGACGCTGAGGAAGAGGATCCCTTTGCCAATTTCAGATAGCTTGTTAGATAGAAAATGTTCAAAAGGAGATATGAGAGATGATAAGTCAATGCCCGCATTGTCGGCAGGCCCTGAACTTTAATGAGGCCCAGCAGGCCAAGATCCAGACGGCTCTGACCGGGCTGACCAAAGGTACCCTGAAAATGGGTTGTCCTCATTGTAAAAAGGCTATTCATCTGAACGCGGACGGCTCCTGTGCCGACACTCAGCAGGGGCCGGAGTCTGATGCCGCCGTTAAGAGCGGGATTAAACCGCCCCATTATCCGGACATAAGCTGGATGGCCAATGACATGTATGAAGAAATGGCGGCCGCCCCCGATGTCGACAAGGCCCTGGTGATGATGCCGGAGGGCGCGGTCAGGGAGGCGGTGAGCAAGGCCTTTCTCGAACAGGGCTGTCAGGCGGAATTTCCGGAATCAGCCTCCGATGCTATTGCCCGCATGCGTTTTACGGATTTTACTTATGTGGTTCTGCATACCGGCTTTGCCGGGCCGCTGGCTGAGTCCGAGTTTCATCAATATCTGAGCCGGATGCCCATGGCCCGGCGGCGAGGCCTTTATTATGTTCTCATGGGGCCGGAGTTCCATACCCTTTACGACCTGGAGGCCCTGGCGAATAACGCCAATCTGGTCGTAAATGATAATGAGGCGGCTTATTTGGAGATTATTTTTAAGAAGGGCCGTCAGGATTATGATGATTTATTCGGGCCTTATCTTAAGGCCATGGGCAAATAAACGTAAACGTGCACATCAGGGCACCTATGGAGCGTTTACGTTTATGTAACTTATTGTTATGGCTGCCAGTTTAGGGGAATTTATTGCCTCTGCTGAACATTTATTATTTTATAAGGTTGAGAACTTTTTCCGGTGTATCAGCAATTTTTTAATATTTCTCAAAAGCCGTTTTCCAGCGCCCCCGATCCGGCCTTTCTCTATATGAGTGACGGTCATCGTGAGGCTCTGGCCCATTTGCGTTATGGTCTGGAGAATGACGCCGGTTTTGTCCTGCTCACCGGGGAGGTGGGAGCCGGAAAGACCACGGTCTGCCGTTGTCTCCTGGAACAGGTGCCGCTTGATGCTGATATCGCCTTTATTCTCAATCCCAAACTTACGCCCCTTGAGCTCTTGGCCTCTATTTGTGATGAACTGCATATTGACTATTCGCGGGGGGCCGGCGGCAAGGAACTTGTTGATGCCATTAATGAGTTTCTCCTCACCGCTCATGCCCAGGGACGGCATACAGTATTGATAATTGATGAGGCCCAGAATCTGGGTTTTGAGGTGTTGGAACAGATCAGGATGTTGACTAATCTGGAGACCAACGAACGAAAATTATTACAGATTATCATGCTGGGCCAGCCGGAATTGCAGGAAAAGCTGGCTGATCCAAAACTCAAACAACTGGCTCAGCGAATATCGGCCCGCCACCACTTAGGGCCGTTAAACAAGGCGGAAACCATGGCCTATGTTCGTCACCGCCTCGCCGTGGCCGGGCTGAGTCCGGAGGTCTTCTCGGATGGCAGCCTGAAGAAATTATTTTCTTTGAGCGCCGGTATTCCCCGTCTGATTAATATGATTTGTGATAGGGCCCTGCTGGCGGCCTACACCAAGGGTATTCATCGGGTTGATACCCGGCTGCTGACCGCGGCTGCCGGTGAGGTTTCAGGCCGGGGGGAGAAGAGCCGGGTGGGGAGCCCCCCCTTCTCTCCCTGGCTGGTAGCGGCAATTATGCTTGTGGTTTGTTTAGCGGCCTTGACACTTTTGCTCCGCCACTCCCGATCTCGGCAAAGTGCTTCTTCTGTTAAGCCCGCGGCTTCTGCCGTTCTTGAGCTGCCCAAAGTAGGCAAGGACAATAAGGGTGATAAAAATAATGCCCATCTGTCTTTTAATCTTAAATACCAAGCGGCTGAACCCTTTTTGTCAGCTGTTGAATGGCATGATATGGAGGCCGCCGGCCGTGATAAGCGGGCGGCCATGGGGGATTTGCTGCGTTTGTGGGGGGTGAGCGGTTTCTCTCCGGCGGATAAATGGGGCTGTCAATATGCCGAGAAGCATGGTCTGCGTTGTCTGAGCGCGGCCAGTGGTATGGCGGCTTTAAGGCGGCTTAATCGTCCTGTTGTGCTGCGTCTGCGGGGAGAACAAGGCCGGAAGTCCTTTGTGGTGCTGGCTGCCGACCATGGCGGCTGGCTTGACCTGCGTCTTGCCGGCCGGCAGTGGCGGGT
>DRPV01000077.1 GCA_011330685.1 Desulfobacterales bacterium | reverse complement strand
TCTATGCCGCCAACTTCGTTCTGATGGAATACGGCTCCGGAGCGGTCATGGCCGTCCCGGCCCACGATCAGCGGGATTATGAATTCGCGGCCAAATATGATATTCCCTGTTTAGAGGTTATTCACCCCCCAACCGGTGAGATACCGAAGAATCAGGCCTATGAGGGGCCGGGAACCTTAATCAATTCCGGTGACTTCAACGGCATGGACAGCATCGAGGCCAAAGCGGCCATTATCAGAGCCGCCGCCGACCAGGGATATGGCCGGGCCAAAACCACCTTCCGGCTCCGGGACTGGGGCATATCCCGCCAGCGTTACTGGGGAACGCCCATTCCCATGTTGAACTGCGAGAAATGCGGTATTCAACCGGTGGCGGAATCCGACCTGCCAGTCCGGCTGCCCATCGAGGTTAAATTGGATAAATCCGGTAAATCCCCCCTGCAGCATCTGCCTGAATTCTATGAAACCACCTGCCCGTGCTGCGGCGGCCCGGCCCATCGTGAAACCGACACCATGGATACCTTTGTGGAATCCTCATGGTATTACGCCCGCTACACAAATCCATCTTATAAAGAGGGGATGATAGACCGGCAGGCCGCCGCCTACTGGCTGCCGGTGGATCAATACATCGGCGGTGTGGAACATGCCATTCTTCACCTGCTCTACGCCCGTTTTTTCACCAAGGCCATGCGGGACATGGGTTATCTCAACATAGATGAGCCCTTCGCCAATCTGCTGACCCAGGGCATGGTCATCAAGGACGGCACCAAAATGAGCAAATCCAAGGGTAATGTGGTTGACCCCAGCACCCTGATTGAAAAATACGGCGCCGATACGGTGCGCCTCTTCAGCCTCTTTGCCGCGCCGCCGGAAAAGGATCTGGAATGGAATGACAAAGGCGTCGACGGCGCCTCCCGTTTTCTTAACAAGGTGTATCGTTTTGTGGATGCCAACCGTGATTTATTAAAAAGTCATACAGAACCAAAGGAGGCTTTGAACCAGGTGAGCCGCGACCTGGAACGCAAGACCCATCAATGCGTCAAAAAATTCAGCACTGATATTGAAAACAACTTTCACTTCAACACCTGCATAAGCGCGGTAATGGAGCTCACCAACCTCCTGCTTGCCACCCCCGATAATGACCGGCAGGAGAAGGTGGAACCGCATATTATTAAGCAGTCAGTAACGGCCATCATCAAACTTCTCTACCCCATGGTACCGCATTTCTGCGCCGAGCTCTGGGAGATGACCGGCCATGATGAGCCTCTCGATCAGGCAGCCTGGCCGGAATTTGACCCTCAAAAGGCCAAAGAGGATGAGATCACCATCGTTATTCAGGTAAAGGGCAAGGTTCGCAGCCGTCTCCAGGTCAGCATGGGCATCTCTGATGATGAATTACGGGAAATGGCCGTAAATGATGAAAAAACAAAAAAATTCATTGGCGACAATCCGATAAAAAAGATTATTGTAGTTAAGAACAAATTAATCAATATCGTGATTTAAGGGCCGCGGGGCATAATAATGACAAGAACCAAAAAAATTATCGCAGCATTCCTTTTGCTCTTTATAGCCGGCTGCGGCTACTACAACCCCTATGTTGCCGACAGCGACAGCCACCCCATTACCATCAGCCGCCCCTTATGGGTCAACAATACCGGCGAGATAGGCCTGGAAAACGCCATGGATCAGTCCCTGTCAAGCTGGTTGCGCAAGAGTAAACTCATTCACCTCGTGGACAATCCGGCCCAGGCCCAATATGAGCTCACCGGGGCTCTGCTCGACGTTAATTACCCGGAAATATCATATGGCAACCACCTGCTGGCCAATGAATTACGGGCCAACCTGCGGGTAAGTTTCAGCATTATTGACCACAGCAATAAGAAAGATAAGAACGATAAGAAAGCGGTCTGGACACAGAAGAACCGTACCTTTACCGAAACCCTGAACATGTCAGCCAATCCCACAACCTTACAGGCCAACAAGAAAGAGGCCCTGGCCAAAATTACCAATGACATCGCCGAGGCGATTTACCTGCATATAATCAATCACATAATGAGGCTGCAGAAGGCTGATTAAGCCCGCCTCACCAATTATTACCTTTGGAGAAAGAGCCATGATATCCCATCGAAATCTTGCCAATGCCATCCGCGCCCTGAGCATGGACGCCATTCAGAAAGCCAAATCAGGTCATCCGGGAGCCCCCATGGGCATGGCCGATATAGCGGAGGTGCTGTGGAACGACTTTATGTGCCATAACCCGGCCAACCCGGCCTGGCCCAACCGTGACCGTTTCGTACTCTCCAACGGCCATGGCTCCATGCTCCTTTACTCGCTGCTCCATCTAACCGGCTACGACCTGAGCATTGATGATTTAAAGAATTTTCGCCAGCTCCATTCCAAAACCCCCGGCCATCCGGAGTACGGCTACGCCCCAGGGGTGGAGACCACCACCGGCCCTCTGGGCCAGGGCATTGCCAACGCCGTGGGCATGGCCATCGCCGAACGGACACTTGCCGCCCAGTTCAACCGGCCGGGCCATGAAATCATCAACCATTACACCTATGTCTTTTTAGGCGACGGTTGTATGATGGAGGGTATATCCCACGAGGTATCCTCGCTGGCCGGTACCCTGGGCTTAGGCAAACTAATCGCCTTTTATGACGATAACGGCATCAGTATTGACGGTGAGGTCAAGGGCTGGTTTGCCGATGACACCCCGCAGCGTTTTGAGGCCTATGGCTGGCAGGTCATAAGGGGAGTTGACGGCCACGACCCGGAGGCCATCAAAGAGGCCGTGGAAAGAGCCCGCGAGACAGACGAACCCACCCTTATCTGCTGCAAGACGATAATTGGCTGGGGCTCTCCCAATAAACAGGGCAAGGAGTCTTGTCATGGTTCCCCCCTTGGCGATGATGAAATCGCCCTGGTTCGGAAGAAGATAGACTGGCCTTACGCCCCCTTCACCATACCGGAGGAAATTTCGACGGCCTGGAATGCCAGGGAACGCGGTGCCGGCCTTGAGGCTGAATGGCAGCAGAAATTCGCGGCCTACAGTGAGGAATTCCCCGAACTGGGCCGGGAATTAAACCGCCGCCTGCAAGGTGAGATGCCCGCTGACTGGCAGGAGAAAGCCGCCGCCTTCATCGCCTCGGTTAATGAGAAGGCGGAGAAGATTGCCAGCCGCAAGGCCTCTCAAAATGATCTTAACGGCTATGGGCCGCTGCTGCCGGAATTAATCGGCGGCTCCGCCGATCTGGCCAGCTCCAACCTCACCATCTGGGCCGGCAGCCGGAATATAAAAACTGAATACGACGGCAATTATATTCATTTCGGGGTCAGAGAATTCGGCATGGCGGCCATTATGAGCGGCATATCCCTCTATGGCGGCTTCATCCCCTACGGCGCCACCTTCCTGATGTTTTCCGAATACGCCCGCAATGCCCTGCGCATGGCGGCCCTGATGAAAATCCGCGATATATTTGTCTTCACCCATGACTCCATCGGCCTCGGTGAAGACGGCCCCACCCATCAACCCGTGGAACAGGCTGCTACCCTGCGGATGATCCCCAATATGATGGTCTGGCGCCCCTGCGATGCCGTGGAATCAGCCGTGGCCTGGAAGGAAGCGATAGAGCGCCGGAACGGCCCCTCGTGCCTGTTATTCTCCCGCCAGGGTCTGCCCCATCAAAAACGCTCCGCGGAACAGATTACCGCCATAAGTAAGGGGGGGTATATCCTCTTGGAACCGGAGGGAGCACTGGAGGCAATCATTATTTCCTGCGGCTCGGAGGTGGATCTCGCCATGCAGAGCGCCGCGCAGCTTAACGCCCAGGGCCGGAGAGTCAGAGTGGTATCCATGCCCTGCCCCAACGCCTTTGACAGCCAGGATGATGAATACAAAAG
>DRPV01000076.1 GCA_011330685.1 Desulfobacterales bacterium | reverse complement strand
TTACAGCCTTCATGGGCATCCCATAGACCTGCATAACTTCATAAAAACGATATATCAAAGGATCGGTTGGCACTACAGGCCCAAGTCCTTTGGTGGGATATTCGGTTAACTCTTTAATAATGTCTTCATTAAGCGCCAGTTCAGAACCCAATATTTTAGCCTCTTCTTCAGAGGCGCTTGCCTGGCGATAGAAGAGGGATGCTACCCATACTTCATCTCTATGGATCAGTTTGCCTAACTCCGCAAAACTCAGCCCCGTTGTTTTCTTTGCTTCTAATAATTTTTGTGTAATTTCATGTGGTTCCATGTCTGTCTCCCGTTAAATTGATAAAATATAACGACCAAATTCTTTACTTGTATTCAGGGTATAATTTAGCATAGCTTACTGAGCTAAGGCAAGTAAGTTGTCGTGCGGCCGGGCTGGGTATCTGACAGCCGCTGCCCGGCCAGTAAGCCTTGATACCCATGAATCTTCTCCCGTATATCCATCCTCGATAATCAGGGTCATTCTCCTGATTTCTGTCTTAGCGTTACTATTGAAAATAAAACTGTTCAAGGTGCCTGAATAGTTACGAAAAAACAAGCTGATTGCTGGTGTGAATCTGCGGTATTCCGGCCCCTGTAGCACGATTTTTATTTTCGTAATAAATATTTTGCTTGACAAACTTGCGCTTTACTTTATAAGTAGTGCTACTTTTTTGAGAATGGTGTCACTTGAAACCTGTTGGAGGAAAAAACCATGTTTGTTTTACTTTCCAAAGGCGGCATTTTGGTCGGGCCCATTTTTCTCTGCTCGGTGGTGGCTTTGGCGATTTTTATTGAACGTCTCATTCATTTCGCTCGTCTCAAAATCCGGGAGGACGCGGTGGCGGCGGAAGTGGCCGGGCTTATCCGGCAGGGCGACTATCCGGCGGCTGGCGCGGCGGCCGGACGGAGTAACAGCCCCATGGGCAATATTCTGACCCATGCTCTTGAGGTCATGGGTCAGGATCGGGAAACGCTGGAGACGGTTATTGCTCATTCCATGGAAGAAGAGGTTAGAACAGCTGCCCGTTACCTGTCTGCCTTGGCGACTATTGGCAATATAGCGCCCCTTCTTGGTTTATTAGGTACTGTTCTCGGCATGATTAAGGCGTTTATGGTGATTCAGGAGATGGGCGGCAAGGTCAACGCCGCTGTTCTTGCCGGGGGGATATGGGAGGCCATGTTAACCACCGCTCTTGGATTATGTGTCGCCCTGCCGGTGATGGTGGCGCATGGTTATCTCAACAGCCGCCTGGAGGAACATGAGGCGCGTCTCCAGCACGGCGCTGTTCACTTTATTAAGGCGGTCGGCTGCCGGCAGTTGGAGGGCTAAAGATGATATTCCAGCCGCGCCGGAGAGAGCGTTTGCAGGTTCAAGCCCCTCTGACCTCGCTCATTGATATGGTTTTTATGCTGCTTATTTATTTTTTGCTGACCGCTAATTTTATGGTCGATGAAGGCCTTTCGATCAAGCTGCCCCAGGCCAAGGCGGGGACTCCGCAGAACGAAAGGTTAGTTACCGTCAATATAGACCGGGAGGGGAGAATCTTTATCGGCAGCCGGGAATGTGTAGAGGGGACACTCCTTCACCACCTTAAAGAGATACTCGTCGGCCGGCGTAATAAGCTGGTGGTGGTTAAGGCGGATCGGGGAGTAATGCTGGATAAGGCGGTCAAGGTGCTTGATCTGGCAAAAGCGGCCGGGGCGGAGCGGCTTAGTCTGGCAACGGAAAAATATCCTTGAAACGAAAACCGAACTGGCTCCTGCATGGTTTGATAGGCGGATCGCTGTTGGCGCATGGCATTGTTCTGATGATGTATATACCCCCGGTCGATAAAAATCGGCGGCTGAGGGCAACCAGTATTGAGTTAAGTTGGTGTGATACAGCACCAAAGGCAGGAGTGGCAAGCCGGCGGCCGTCGGCGGCAATTCCGGCCAAGCAGGTCGAAGAGGTTCTTTCGGCCGGAATTGCCGCTTTGGCCGCGCCTCGCCATCCTGTCTTAAAACCTATCACGCCAAGGTCGCGGCCCGCCAAAATTAAGGCTGGCCGAGCTGAAAAAAAACATTGGACTCAAGCTGCCGCCCGTTCTGAGCCGCGGCGGGCGGGGCGGCTTATTGAAAAAACGCCGCCGAATAGCAGCCGGGCTGTGGCGGTTGTCCGGAAGACGATTGAGGCAGGGGAGAGTGCTGCAAAACACTGCGGTGAAGACAATGATAAGAGCAGGCAAGAGTATCTAAAGCTGGTTAGAAGCAGGATTGTAAGGCATAAAAAATATCCACGTCGGGCCAGGATCAGATGGCTGCAGGGAGAGGTGACTATCCGCCTATGTCTAACTCCGACGGGTGAGACAAAGAACCTTGCCGTCAGCAAAAGTTCCGGCCGGGAGATCCTCGACCAGGCGGCACTGCGGGCCGTGCGGGATGCGGCGCCCTTTCCGAGACCGCCTGAAAAGATATTTAAGGGGGAAATTAACCTTGAACTTACAATCATTTTTAAGCTGACCTGAGATTTATTTTTGTGTGTGACAAGTCGGTGGGAGGGAGAATCTATGTTGGTACCAATTGAATTATACTGTCTGGCCCAGAAAAAGGGATATCTGAGTCCTGATCTCGCCATTGGCTGGCAGATAGGCAAGTATGTGGCGGAATTCTTCGACGGTCTGCGGGATGTGAAAATAGCCGTGGCTGCCGAGGGTGACGCCGCTCTATCCCTGTCATATTTGTCACGTGGGGCTGCCGGGCAAATTAGGATATCGGAGGTCTTCCGGCCCTGGGATTTTCTCTTTTATCATACTATTACCGGTACGGTGCTTAATTTCACCCTGATCCGCAAATATATAGAGCTGCCGCGGGATCTTCGTTCCCTGGAGCCTGATCTTGCCATTGAGAAGGCCGCCGCCTTAAGAAAATACCGCGCCGGGCTTGATTCGTTGGTTGTGAATATTCTCAAACAACCGGCGGACTGCTTTAGTGTGATCAGCGAAGTACGCTGCCGTCCTCTTCTGCGTAAGTCTAACGATAATGGCACTATTCTCTGTTGGCACTGCGGAAGGCTGGTTCCTTTTTCTCAGGCTTTTGATATTGAAGGGCGGATCTGCTGTCAGGACTGTTCCTCTCTGGAACCGGAATGGTTTGAGTATATTAACGGCAAACAGACTGGAAGCAGACAGGTTGCGGGGGGGGCGTGCGACTGAATAGTTACATGGAGTGTTTACTTTTGAACAGAGCGAAGTAAGGAGGAAGTAATGCAGCAGAAAGGGAAGAGAAAAACAAAGTCTTATCCCTGCCCCTCGTACACGGGCAGGCAGTCAGGTGCTCAAAAAAGTATGTTCAAATCGCTGCCGGCCGCGGCCGCGGTTGCTCTGGCCCTGGGGGCAGTATGCCCTGGGACTACCGCCCTGGCTGAGGAGGCGGTGACTCTGGATTCTATTACCGTCAAGGGTGAATCCATAACGGCGGTCAGTCAGCCGGTCACTATCAATGTTATTGAAGCGGATACTATTTCAGAACTCAAACTTCTGCGGCCCGGCAAGGTGCTTGAAGAGGTGCCGGGTATTGAAATCCACAATTACAGTATGGGCGGGGTCGCTAACGAAATCACTATCCGCGGCTTTAATAACGGCGCTCACGGCGGTGACGCCGCCATCGTTATTGATGGTATTCCCTTAAACGAAGGGGAATCCCATGCTGACGGCTATGCGGACATGAACGTCATTATCCCGCTGGAAATTGACCGGGTTGAGGTATATAAAGGGCCCTCATCCCCCTTATTCGGTAATTTTGCCAGAGGCGGCACCATTGCCTTTCACACAAAAAAGACAGGGGAATATAACACCTTCCAGACTACCAGCGGTTCCTATGATACCTACGATCTTCAATCCGCCTTTGGTCACACCTTGAGTGATACGGTACGCATTAACACCGCTCTTCAGTTTTTTACCACCAAAGGCTACCAAGATCACTCATCCTGGCAGCGCGGTAATTTCAGTACCCGTCTCGCCTGGCAGACAACGCCGAAACTCGATACCGCCATTTCCGTGCGGCTGCATCGTTCCGAGTGGGACGCGCCGGGCTATATTCCCGAGAGCCAGTTCAATAACAGGGAGGCGGCCCGTCACCAGGCAGTCAATGCTGAAGATGACGGCGGTAACAAGACCTTTACAACCCAGCGGCTTGATCTGGGCTATAATCTGAGCAACAGCAGCCGGCTGCTGGCCTGGGGCTATACCACTCAGCAGGATTTTACCCGTTTTGCCAAATTCGGCTACACCCCCGGCGGTCAGACCGAGCGCTTTTATGATCGCATGGTGTACGGCGTTGGGACAAGCTATAATTATGAAGGGGAGTATGGGGCGCGGAAACTGAGCGGTGTTGCCGGTATCGAGTATTATCATGAAGATACCGACTGGGAACGCTACAATACCAGTAATCGGGTACGCACGGCCCAAACCGAGAACCGCAACTTCATCATCAATACCCTTTCCATCTTCGGCCAGGCGGATTACGCTCTGCACCGCCTTTTTGAACCATGGGTCGGCTTCCGTTACGATTCTTTTTCAGGTGATTATGACAATCATGATCCAGGTGCCGCTCCCTTCAAGAGGAGCATGAACGACTACGCACAGTTCAGCCCTAAAATAGGCTTTCACAGCCGGGTGCGTGAAGGGCTTGATTTCCGGGCAAGTTATACCCAGGGGTTTGTTCTGCCCAAAGGCCCGGACAAATATAATTCCGCAGCTGGTAATAAGGCCTCAACAATTAAGCAGTATGAAGCTGGGCTTAGCTTCGAGCCGACGCATATGTTTTCAGGCGATCTGGCGGTTTTCCGTATTGATACCACAGATGAAACCAAGGAGTATCCGGCCGGTTCCGGTATCTATGTTAATCTCGGCGAAACCCGGCGCGAGGGGTTGGAGTTTGCCGCGGTGCTGCGGCCCTGGCCCGGTTTTGAGTTTTTCGGTGATCTTACCGTCATTGATACGGAGATAACAAAGAGTGCCGATTCGGCGTTGTTGGGTAAGAAGGTGAGGGGCGTTCCTGATTATATCACCAATCTCGGTCTGCGTTACCTGTCCGAGTCCGGGGTCAATGCCCGGCTTAAATGGCGGCATGTGGATAGTTATTATATTAATGATGCCAACACCAGCTCCTACCCCGGCTATGATGTGGCTGATTTTTCTCTCGGCTATGAGGCAAAGACCTCTAAGGGAAGCAGGTGGCGGATCGGTATGGATATTGACAACCTCTTTGATGAACACTACAGCCAGGCAGTCTGGAACGGTTACGGCACTAATAATTACGCGCTGAGTCCGCCCCGAACTTTCTGGCTTCGTCTCGGTCTGGATATATAGGCTCTTTATGAAACGTATTTATCTCTTTTTAGGAGTGATGATTCCTTGTCTGCTGCTTTTGGCTACCGGCTGTGACAGGTCGGAGAAGAAGGCGGCTTACCAGAAGCCGAAGACGCTCACCCTGGCGGTAGGTGGAGAAAAGGCGGAGGGCTTCGATCCCACCCTGGGGTGGGGAAGTTACGGCAGTCCCCTCTTCTTCAGCACTTTGCTTAAACGCGATGCTGATTTGAACATCGTGCCGGACTTGGCAACTGCCTGGAAACTGGTTGATAACCAATTAACCTGGATCATCACAATTCGCAGAGCCGTCGTTTTTTCCGATGGCTCTCCCCTTAGCGCGGCGGATGTCGCCTATACTTTTAATACTGCGGCCGCCGCCGGCGGGATGCTCGATCTCTCAAATCTACAGAGAGCGGAGGCCGTCAGCGATACCAAAGTTGTTCTGCGGCTCAAACAACCGGATATTACCTTTATCCAATACCTGATTACCTTGGGGATTGTTCCCGCGCGGCAGCATGATTCCGGATTCGGACGCCATCCTGTCGGCTCCGGGCCTTACAAACTTGTGCGCTGGGACGAAGGGCAGCAGATGATTGTGGCGGCCAATGAGCGCTACTACGGCGGCCAGCCCTTTTTTAAAAGGCTGGTCTTTCTTTTCGCGGCAGAGGATACCGCCCTCGCGGCGGCCAGGGCGGGCCAGATTGATGTCCTTGCTGTTTCCTCCGTTATGGCCGCCCAGAAGATTCCTGGTATGAAGCTGCATGTAGTCAAAAGCGTTGATAACCGAGGACTTATGTTTCCCATTTTACCGAATACGGGAAAGAGAACGCCCCGTGGTCTGCCAATCGGCAACGATGTAACCGCAGATATTGCCATTCGCAAAGCGGTTAACTATGCCGTTGACCGTAAGGCTCTGGTTACCGGCGTGTTAGACGGTTATGGGCGGCCGGCCTTTGGCGTCGCGGATAATCTTCCCTGGGATAATCCGCAAATTCGTTTCAAGGATGGCGATCCGGAGAGGGCCGTAAAAATTTTAGAGAAGGCCGGTTGGGTGGACTCCAACGGCGATGGGATACGCGAAAAAGATGGAAAAGAGGCAGAATTCACCATTCTCTACAATGTCAGGGACAGATTGCGGCAGGGGCTTGCCATTGCCGTCTCCGACATGCTTAAGCCGGTTGGCATCAAGGCCGTCCCCAGGGGTGAGAACTGGGATCGTATCAAAAAAGAGACGCATGCCAATGTGGTGGTCTATGGTTTCGGGGGCCATACCCCCCTGGAAATGTACAGTCTGTATCACAGCCCCGGCCCGGAGCCGATGTACAGGAACGCCGGCTTCTACTCTAATCCGGTTGTGGACAGCTACCTTGACCAGGCCAGGAAAGCAGCCTCTTTTGCGGAGTCCATCCCAATGTGGAAAAAGGCGCAATGGGACGGGAAAACCGGTTTCTCGGTTCCCGGCGATGCCGCCTGGGCATGGTTGGTAAACCTTGATCATACCTATTTTATTAACCAGCGCCTAAATGTCGGCAAATCGCAGATGGAGCCGCATGGACACGGCTGGCCCATTACCGCTAATATAGACCAATGGAAATGGAACTGATAATTACCCCATATGTTTACTATTATAAAATTTTTATTTCTTAAAACAACCCGGCTGGCTTTGCTGATCGCGGCGGTAGCGGTTTTATCGTTCGTTCTGGTCAGTAACTCGCCCATTGATCCCGTCGATGCCTATGCCGGGGCCGCCATACTCAATATTTCACCAGAGCAGAGAGATATTATCGCCCAACGGTGGGGGGTGGACAAGCCACCCATTGAGCGTTTTCTCACCTGGGCCGGTCAATTGGTGCAGGGTGATTTTGGCGTCTCGGCTATTTTTAACGAACCGGTTCTTGATGTTATAAGTAAACGCTTTATTACCTCTTTCTGGCTCATGGCATTGGCCTGGAGCTTTTCAGGCGCCCTCGGTTTTGGTCTTGGGTTGACCGCCGGAGCCTGGGAAGGGAGCTTGATAGACCGAGGTATCAGAATTTATGCCTATACCATGGCCTCCACTCCAACCTTCTGGGTGGGAATAGTCTTGTTGATGGTGTTTTCCGTCTTTTTGAGCTGGACACCCACCTGCTGCGCTTGGCCCATCGGTATGAGCGCTGATCAGGCGACAATCTGGCAGCGGCTGCATCACCTGCTGTTGCCGGTGATAACCCTCTCCCTGATTGGGATTGCTAAAATCACTTTGCATACCCGTGAAAAAACCATCGAGGCCATGCACAGTGATTACGCGATTTTTGCCCGTGCCCAAGGGGAGTCAACCATTGGTATTGTGCTCAGGCAGGCGGTGCGCAATGTAGCGTTGCCGGCTGTCACCCTCCAGTTCGCCTCTCTGGGGGAGCTTTTCGGCGGGGCGGTTTTGGCCGAGCAGGTTTTTGCTTATCCAGGTCTGGGGCGGGCCACCGTGGAGGCCGGAATAGGAGGTGACGTGCCTCTTCTGTTGGGAATCGTCCTCATCAGCACGGTATTTGTATTCACTGGTAACTCCGTGGCCGACTTCATCTACCAGTTGGTAGATCCCCGTATGCGTAAAGTGGCGGGCTCTTCATCATGACAACAAATCTTTTCTCCCGCTCAACGCCATGGGATCTTAGAACACGCACCTTGATGACTATTTTGGCGTGTATTACCTTTTTCGCGGTGATTTTTATCAGCGCCTGGCTCTATGGCGAGCAGGGCCAGGTGACCAATCTGGGGTTACGAAAATTACCTCCCAGCTGGGAACGGCCCTTTGGTACTGATTGGCTTGGCAGGGATATGTTAGCCAGAACGCTCAAGGGACTCCGCCTGAGCCTGAGTGTTGGTTTGACTGCCGCCGCCTGTTCCGCCTTCATTGCCCTCTTATTCGGTTTAGCGGCCGCCATGCTGGGACGAACCGTGGATCTAATAGTGACCTGGCTGGTTGATGTGGGTATGGCCGTTCCGCATCTGGTTCTGCTTATTCTCATATCCTTTGCCTGCGGCGGTGGAGCTAAAGGGGTTATTATCGCGGTGGCCGCGTCGCATTGGCCTTCATTAACAAGGGTAATCCGCGCCGAGATTTTACAACTCCGTTCCGCGGACTACATTAAACTTTCCCGTCAGTTTGGCAAGGGGCCGTATTGGATTGCCAGGCGGCACCTGCTGCCCCATGTCATTCCGCAATTTGTGGTGGGTATGTTGCTTCTCTTTCCGCATACCATCCTGCATGCCGCGGGCCTGACATTCCTGGGTTTTGGTATGTCACCGCATACCCCGGCCATTGGTGTGCTGCTCGCCGAGTCCATGCGCTATCTCTCCATGGGCCTCTGGTGGCTGGCCGTGGCGCCGGGAATAGCGCTTATTGTCTCGGTAAAGGTCTTTGATATGCTCGGTAATAACTTCAGGGCGCTGCTTGACCCAAGAACCTCACAGGAATAGGGGTAGCGATCAATCAACTGCACTCCCATGAATACCCCGAGATGTAAGCGCTTCAGGGTATTTATGGAGTGCTTACGGAATAGGAGACATCTTAATGCTTGACGTGCATGATCTTTCCATAAGTTTTTCCTCTTACACACTGGGCTTGAAGAAAAAAGAGGTCTGCGCCATCCGCAGTCTTGATCTGCGGATAGCGCCGGGTGAAATTATGGCTGTCGTGGGGCAGTCGGGGGCTGGAAAAAGTCTTCTCGCCCATGCCCTGTTGGGGATTCTGCCGCCTAATGCCAAGGTGAGCGGCTCCTTGTTTTTCAAGAGCAGGCCGCTCACCGCGGAACGTCTGACCGATCTGCGGGGGAGCCAGATAGCCTTGATTCCCCAATCGGTGACCTATCTTAACCCCCTGTTGCGCGTAGGAACTCAGGTGGCCAGGGCCGCGCGCCTGAGCGGGGTATCCAGAGATGAGACGCCGCCTGTCGTCCGGCGGGCCTTCGCGAGATACCTTCTCGATAAAGAGGTGGCAGACTGGTTCCCCTTCCAGCTTTCCGGTGGTATGGCCCGCCGGGTGCTTACCGCCACCGCTACGGTGGGCAAAGCCGATCTGCTCCTTGCGGATGAGCCCACCAACGGCCTGGATTCAGCCGCGGCTGGGGAGGCGCTTGGTCATCTGCGTGAGCTGGCTGACACCGGCAAGGCCGTGCTTCTCATTACGCACGATATTAAAGCCGCCCTGCAAGTGGCGGATAAGGTGACGGTATTTTGCGCCGGGAACTCGGTGGAAGTCGCGGCGGCAGAGGATTTTAACGGTCATGGCAGGTTACGCCATCCTTATACAAAAGCACTTTGGAATGCCCTGCCCGCAAACGGCTTTAGAATGGCCATGCCGCCGGTAATAACGTCATCCCAAAATGATGGCTGCCTTTTTCGGCTTTATTGTCACAAACAAGATTCCCTCTGCGGGAAGCGTCTGCCGGGGCTGCGAAACACGAACGGCGGATGGGTGAGGTGTCATCATGCTTGAGGGCAGGAAACTGGCATTCAGATACGGGGAAGAACGAGAATGGTTGTTTAAGGATTTTGATCTGCGGATCGCTCCTGGTGAGATTGTCGGGATCCCTGGGCCAAGCGGCAGGGGGAAGTCCACCTTGGCAAAGGTATTGTCTGGCTACCTGATCCCTCAGGAGGGCAGCGTTTTTGTAGATGGTCGTCCCTTGTCCACATCCGGTTGCTGCCCGGTTCAGTTACTATTTCAGCATCCTCAACTTGCGGTAAATCCGCGCTGGAAGATAGAGGCAATAATGAGAGAGTCGGAGGAGCCCCCGCCTGAGCTCCTGCGGGGGCTGGCCATTGATCCTTCATGGCTGGGGCGCTATCCGCACGAGCTGTCTGGGGGGGAACTCCAACGCGTCTGTCTGGTGCGCGCTCTGGGTAGTCAAACACGCTGCCTCCTTTGCGATGAAATGACCTCAATGCTGGATTCCCTGACCCAGGTAAGCATCTGGCGGACGCTTTTGAATATTGCCCGGCAGCGTGAGCTGGGATTAATCGTTATAAGCCATGATTACGCGCTGTTAAAAAAACTATGCGCCAGGATAATTCCTTATTTTGAAGATTAGCGTTCAGCCAAGCATAGTATTTAAGCGCTTCATTTTTCTGCTTTGTGGCGGAATGATTTTCTCCAGAAAACGTGAAAATCATTCCGTCGCTCTTGCCGCGACTTTCCAGGTATGGCTGTTATTTGTGCTTAGAAAGATATTCTGCCACTCCGGCGGCAGTGGGCTTCATGGCTTCATCACCTGGTTTCCAGTTGGCGGGGCATACCTCGCCGTGTTCCTCGACAAACTGCAGGGCATCAAGGATACGAATGGCCTCGTCCACGTTGCGGCCCAGGGGCAGGTCATTGATGGTTTCATGGCGGACTATGCCTTCCTTGTCAATCAGGAAAAGACCGCGCAGGGCAACCCCGTCGCTTAAGAGAACGCCATAATTCTGGGATATGGATTTGTTGAGATCTGCCACGAGAGGGAACTGAATATCTCCGATACCACCATTATCGACGGGTGTATTCTTCCAGGCGAAGTGGGTAAACTGTGAATCAACGGAAACTCCAATTATCTCGCAATTACGCTTTTTGAATTGTTCGAGAGCCTTATTAAAGGCCAGAATCTCCGAGGGGCAGACAAAGGTAAAATCTAAGGGATAGAAAAAAAGAATTACATGCTTGCCGCGGTATGAGGATAAAGATAAATCCTGCATTGAGTTGTCGGCCATAACGGCTTGAGCGGTGAAATCAGGGGCTTCCTTGGTTACTAATGTACACATAACGAGTCTCCTTTTAGTTGTTGATTGCTATAAGTTAGTATTGATAATTTTTACTAAAATAGCACGTAATAGGAAAAAATCAACCAAAAAAACAAGATATAAAAACAAAATTTTCAGCTGGATATTACTGCTTTTAAGTCATTGAAGGTCTGACAGGCGTAAATCTTTTGGCGTATGGCAGAGCCGCCGGCCTGGCCCTTAAAATAACGACCGGCATGATTTTTTATCCGTCCCAGGCATTGATTTGGATTCATGTGCAGAGCGATTAACTCCAGGTGGCGGGCCAGGGCTCTGCGGCGTGAGTTAAGGGTGGGGATGGCTTCGTTTTCTTGGAAGATCCACGGAGCGCCCAGGGCGGCGCGGCCGATCATTACGGCCCGGCAATTGGTTTCATCCAGCATGGCGTGGACATCGGCTGCTGACTTGATATCGCCGTTGCCGATTACTGGAATATTAACTGCTTGAACAACCATGGCAATAATTCGCCAGTCGGCCCGGCCGGAGAAGCCGTCCGACCAGGTGCGGGCATGAACAGTAACGGCTGAGGCTCCGTTGGCTTCGGCCAGGCGGGCGAACTCAGGTGCGGTAATCTCATCGTGGTTCCAGCCGCTGCGGAATTTTACCGTCACCGGCCGCTTGCTGGCGGCCACGACTCGCTTTATGATTTCAGCCGCCAGTTTTGGATTACGCATGAGGGCGGCTCCGGCTCCTTTCTTGATAACCTTACGCACCGGGCAGCCCATATTTATATCAACGATGTCCAGATCGTAATCGTTAAGAATGGCGGCCGCCTCAGCCATTATCTCCGGTTCCGCCCCGAAGAGTTGAACCGCGAAGGGCCGTTCAGCTGTAATAGTTTTCAGCATCCTGATGGTGGGCGGCTGCTGATAGGTAAGGCCATGACAGCTGATCATCTCCGAGACCGTCATTCCGGCGCCGTATTCACGGCACAGGAGGCGGAAGGGGAGATCAGTGTAACCGGCTAAGGGGGCCAGAACGCGGTTGTTTTTTAGAAGCTTGTTGATAATGAACCGCCCCCCTCGTCTTTTGTTCAGGCTAACATCTCTAAGGTCACGGCTGTGACATTATCAACGGTGAGGCCGAATTCTTCGAACAACTCAGCGGCCGGGGCAGATTCACCAAAGGAATCAATGCCCACTACCCGGCCTTCCAGGCCTACATATTTACGCCAATAATCGCTGACCCCGGCCTCTACGGCCAGTCTGGGAACACCAGTGGGTAAAACCATGCTTTTGTATTCATCATCCTGGCTGTCAAAGGCGTTGGGGCAGGGCATGGATACCACTCTGACTCTCCGGCCCTGGGCGTTAAGCTGCGCGGCGCTCTGCATGGCGAGATCCACCTCCGAGCCGCAGGAAATAATGATTGCCTCCA
>DRPV01000075.1 GCA_011330685.1 Desulfobacterales bacterium | reverse complement strand
GCCGAGGTCATGGAGGAGATCGCCATGCTGGCCCCCGTCTACGGCGGCATGTATCATGATCGGCTGGAAAAGGGATGGGGACTGCAATGGCCCTGCTGGGACCGCGGCCATCCGGGCACCCCGTTTCTACATAAATATTATTTTACCAGGGGGCACGGCCGTTTTGTGCCCTCCTCACATCAGCCGCCCAGCGAACCGGTTGATGAGCAATACCCCTTGCTGCTGATGACCGGCCGGATTTATCATCAGTATCATACCGGCACCATGAGCCGGAAATGCCCCACCCTGAATCGGGAGGCGGATGAGGCCCTGTTGCAGATCAACCGTCATGACGCGGAGGGGCTTAAAATAAAAAACGGAGAGATGGTGGAGATGACCTCCCGGCGCGGCACCATCCGCCTGGCGGCTGACGTGGGCAGCGAGGTACCGGCGGGCACGGTTTACACAACCTTCCATTATCCGGAGGCCCCGGTAAATCTTCTCTGTATAGGCGCCCGTGACCCCCTGGCCAACTGCCCGGAGTATAAGATCTGCGCTGTAAAAATTACGGCGGCAAAATAAAAATGTTCAAGGGATACCAGCGAGATGAATGATGATAAATTGCTCCTCAAAAAAGATTATCTCACCGCCTTTCTCCGTCAGCTCAACAAGGATTATCGTCTGATTGTGCCGCAAAAGAACCGGCACGGTGATACCCTCTTCAGTCCGGCTGTTGATATTGATTCGCTGCGCCTGGATTTAGCAAACCAGCCCCAGAATTCCATTAAACAATTCATGCTGCCCCAGCGGGAGGTATTGTTTACCTATGAGTCCGGCTCTGGCGGTGATTACCGGTTTCATGCCGCTGGTTCCCCCGATGAGCCGACTATCTATTTCGGGGTGCGGCCCTGTGACCTTTCCGCGCTTCTTTATATGGATGTCATTTTTCTGCATGACGCGGCGGATCCTCATTATCTGCAAAAAAGAGAACACTCCGTTATTATCGGCCTGAACTGTAAGCAGCCCTTTGAAAAATGCTTCTGCAATGCCACTGGTAACGGCCCTTTTCTGGAATTCGGCGCCGATCTGCAGTTTACCGATCTGGGAGACTGTTTCCTGGTAGAGCCGGGCCGGGCCAAAGGTGAGGAAATTATCAGAAAATGGCCGCAGTTTTTCAGCCCCGCGGCTGACGAGGATATAAACCGGCAATATCAGTCATTTTTGGAGGCCAAGGACGGCTTTTCGCGGCTGGTTCATGTGGATCAGGCCGTTAAACGCCTGCGGGATGGGGAGGTGGCGGAGGCGGTCTGGCAGGATTTATCACTCCGTTGTCAGGACTGCGGCGGCTGCGCCTATGTCTGCCCGACCTGCACCTGCTTTACCATCAGCGATTACCCGCTTAACGACAGCGAAGGTGAACGGGTACGCACCTGGGACGCCTGCACCTTTGCTGGTTTTACCGCCCTGGCCGGCGGCCATAATCCGGTGAATCATAAACAGGCCGCTATTCGTCAGCGTTTCATGCACAAGCTTAAATTTGATGTTGAGAAACATGGACGGCCCAGCTGTGTGGGCTGCGGCCGCTGCGTTGACATCTGTTTCGGCGGTACTGATATTGTCCGTTTTATAAATAAAGCTTGCGAAGGAATCTAAACCATGCCTGAGGTAAAACCGCTCTATCTGCCCCTGCCGGCAAAAATCGAAGATATCATCATCGAAAATTCACAGGTCAAAACCTTTGTCTTGTCTTTCACGGATCGAGAATACGGCCGCCTGTTCACCTTTGAACCGGGACAGTTTATGATGCTCTCCGTCCTCCATCATGGTGAGGCCCCCATCTCCATCGCCTCCAGTCCGGCGCAGAGCGGCACCTTGCGTTTGAGTGTGCGCCGGGCCGGTAAACTTACTACGGCTCTGCTGGAGCTTGAGAAAGGCGCGGTTGTCGGGCTTCGCGGCCCCTATGGCAAGGCCTTTGCCATGCGGGAATTTGCCCATAAAGATTTGTTGTTCGTGGCCGGTGGTATCGGCCTGGCCCCCCTGCGCTCGGTAATTGAGAGTTGCCTCACGGAGCGTGAGCGTTATGGCGAAATAACCATTCTCTTCGGCAGTCGTACCCCCTCTGATCTTGCCTTTCGGCAGGATATAGACAATTGGCGCCGGCAGCCGGGGGTGAGATGCATGCTTACCGTGGATCAGGGTGAACCAGGCTGGCAGGAGAATATCGGCTTGGTGACTACCCTCTTTGATGAGGCGCGGATCAGCCCGGCGCACACGGCGCTGGTTTGCGGCCCGCCGCTGATGATCAGGGCGGTATTGGCGGAACTAAGCCGCCGGGGTCTGCGGGATGAAAATATAATCACCACCATGGAGCGTCATATGAAATGCGGGGTGGGGGTCTGCCGTCATTGTCACCTCGACGATAAACTGGTCTGCGTGGACGGGCCGGTATTTAATCTGGCGCAGCTGCGGGACATGGAGGTCATGGAACTAAGCTGAAGGTTTTTCTTTTATATGCAAGTCACCTGTTAATGGTTTTGCCGGGACTTGTTCATGATTTTTGTGATATATGGCGCTGGGGATGCCGTCAACATAGATACCCTCGAGATAGGAGAGCTTTCTTGGCAGCTGCTGTGCCGTACCTCTCGTAATCAGGAATGTTGCCTGCCGCCCGACAGTGAGGGCGCCCAACTCCTTCATACCGAAAAATCCGGCCCCATTCTCCGAGGCGCAATGGATGGTCTCCTCTCGCGTATAGCCGGCTTTGATAAATAATTTCATCTCTTCGGCCATGGATTCGCCATGGAGTATGCCAATACTGCCGGCCCCGGTTCCCACCGCTGTAGTCAGGCCCAATTCTCTGGCAAAACGCAGCTGCTTCAGTTGTTCGTTCAGCGTCTTTTGCCAAAAAGCCTCCGCGCCGGGCTGCCGTTTACCCGGTGCCACATAGCGATGGGAGAAACGGCAGCCCACATCTCCACTACTGCCCGCGCTGTCTAAGGCATTCTTGGCCCGCAGCAGATTGGGAATCCACAGTACACCTTTATCGGCCATTTCCCGGAGATTGTTCTCACCCATAGCATATCCCTGCTCAATGGCATCGCATCCCGCCTCAAGCGCTTCCTTTACCGATTGCCGGCCATTGGCCGTCACCACTGCCTTTTTTCTACCCCTCAGCCGTAGGATGTAACGCAGATCTTCGTGGCTGAGCCGGGGATGCCGGGCGTCAGCGGCTTCGATATTATCGTCATAAGCGATCTTGATAAAATCGTTGTTTGCCGGGCTGTCGGCCGCCCAGTGTCTGTCCCGGCAGAGCGGGCCGGATGTTTTGATATCAATTATGTTCTCTTCCGCCATTCTGCCTTGATAATCTTTTATCAGGCCGCTTATATCACCGCAGTCGGCCACTCCCCGTACCCCATGGGCGTGGCAGTCGTAGATATGCCGCTCCACCATGGCCGCCTTTATGGCAGGGCCGGACTCTTCATCGGCTGACCGCATCCTCTGGTCGACGGCGGGTGAGCGCGACAGAAAAACGCTGCAGTCAACCAGTGCTGGTAAAATGGTACAGCAGGAGAGATCGTCTATAGGAATATCGTCATCGGCACCTGGCCGTGTGGCCGGATTAATGGCGGTGATAATGCCGTTTTCTACTGTCAGCATGACATTCCTGCGCGCGGCGGCCGCAGTGCCGTCGATGAATACTCCAGCGAATATGAATCGTATTTCGGCCATGATTGTTTATATGGAAGTTACCCGTTAAAGGAATTGGCATTTCCGCGGCTTTTATGCCCCCGTTGTGCCTGAAAAATTGGGCGTAGATGTTACTTTAAGGATCTACTTGAATAGTTGTGAAAAATTGAAAAACTAATTGTTAGAGGGTAAAATTTCAGAAAAAAAGTTGTCTTATCAGGTAAAAGTTAGAAATATAGACTATAATTACAGAAATTACAAAAAAATACAAAAATGCAAAAATGCCGTCAAACGTTAATCATTTCTGGAGATCGGTTCCATGGATGCCGCACCAACCTACGAAGACTTACTGGAAAGAAACAAAAAATTAGAGCAGGAATCAGCGCGGCGTATTGAGGCCATGGTGGATATGGACAGCCGTCTGGAGCTGTACAGCAGCTTGGTGGATAATGCCAGCGACCTCATTCACAGTGTCAGCCCTGACGGTTCATTTCTCTACGTTAACCAGGCATGGCGTGATGCCCTGGGGTACAGCCAGGACGATCTTTCTCACATTAAACTCATGGATATTGTCGATGAAGGATGCCGCAGTAAGTGCCGTCAGGTCTTCAACTGTCTGATGCAGGGGCAGACTATTGACCGCAACGAGACGGTCTTTGTGACCAAGGAGGGCAAAAAAATTGTGGTGGAGGGACGCTGCCACACTAAGTTTGAAGACGACCGGCCCGTGCTCATGGCCGGTATCTTCCGGGATGTCGGTAAACGGGTTGAACAGGAACAGGCTCTACGGGAGAGCGAAGAGAAGTACCGCACCCTTTTTGAGAATTCCACTGATCTTATTCAGGCCATTCGACCGGATGGCCGTCTGCTTTATGTTAACCGGGCCTGGATGAATACCTTTGGCTACAACGAGGAGGACATCGCGACCGGTCTCTCCATATTTGATCTCATCGCACCTGATTGTCTGCAGCATTGCCAAAAAACCTTCCAGCAGGTTATCTCCACTGCAGATGTGCATTATATCGACACCTGCCTTGTAGCGAAAGACGGCAGCCGAATCATTATTGAGGGCAATGCCTGCTGCAAGTTCCAGGAGGGGAAACCTGTAACGACCCAGTGTATCTTTCGTGATGTTACCGAAAAAAAGAAAATGGAAGAGGGGTTGCTCAGGGCTCAGAAGCTTGAGTCCATCGGGGTCTTTGCCGGTGGTATCGCCCATGATTTCAATAACCTGCTCACTGCCATTCTGGGAAATATCTCTTTGGCCAAGGTAAATATTAACCCACAGGATACAGTCTTCGGCAACCTGGAAAAAACAGAAAAAGCGGCCCTGCAGGCCAGAAGCCTGACCCAGCAGCTGCTCACCTTTGCCAAGGGGGGCGCGCCGATAAAAAAAATCACCACCATTACGGAGCTTATTAAAGATTCAACCAGCTTTGCCATGCGGGGCGCCAATGTCAAATGCGAATATCAACTGCCGGAAGACCTGTGGCCCATTGAGGTAGACGAAGGTCAATTGAGCCAGGTAAGTCAGAATCTGGTTATTAATGCCTGTCAGGCCATGCCTGAAGGGGGCACCTTGATTATCAGGGGTATCAATCGGGTTCTTTCCGAACATGACCAGCCTCTGTTGCCGGCGGGCAGATACGTCTGTTTATACTTTCAGGATCAGGGCATCGGTATTTCCAAGGAAAATCTATTAAAAATCTTTGACCCCTACTTTACCAGCAAAAAAACCGGCAGCGGGCTTGGCCTGGCCATTGCCTACTCAATCATCAAGAAGCATGACGGTTTGATTACCGTTGACTCGGAAATCGGCCGGGGCTCAACTTTTTCTATTTATCTTCCGGCCACGGAAAAAAAGGTATCGGTACAGGAAACAACGGAAAAGATGACCCAGGCCAGGGCTGGAAAAGTGTTGGTCATGGATGACGATGAAAATATCAGAAAAGTGGCCACGCAAATGCTTCAACATCTTGACTGCGAGGTTGATACCGCCGAGGACGGAGAGGAGGCCATTGAGCTGTACTTCAAGGCCAAAGAGGAAGGGAAACCCTTTGATGTCGTCATCATGGATCTTACCATACCCGGAGGCATGGGCGGCAAAGAGGCAATTGGAAAAATGCGGGCTCTTGATCCAGGCATCAAGGCTATTGCCTCAAGCGGCTATGCCACCGACCCCATCATGGCCAATTTCAAGGAATACGGTTTTAGCGGTGTTATTCCCAAACCATACAAGATTGGTGAACTGAGCGAGGTACTTGCCGAAGTTATCAAGGGATAGTAAACGCTCATAGAATATGGCAACTCTGAGCTGATAAGGGGACGTCTATGATTTCATGCGTTTCATGCAGTGTAAGGATTATTGGTCAGCTTTAATGCAGAGTTCTAATTTGACACCACAGGGGCGAGAAGACCAAAACAGGCCGGCATGAGGCACTGCTAAATACAAATTTTTTGACACAATTCAGCAAAAAGTATAGTAAAAGTAAAATTAAACTTTATTTTTTTGAGCCAACTTCCGATATGGAGATTAACAATTGACAATAACAAACGATATTAACTGAAAGGATAACTTTACATTTACAGGTGCCTCCATGAGTCTCAAGATCAAGGATATCAGTTCGCAATTGGACGTTCCAGTCTCCACTATCCGATACTGGCAGGATAAATTCTCAAATTTTATTCAACCCAGTCGTACCAATGGGGGGCAGCGCCGTTATTCAGAAAACGATCTAACCATATTCCGAGGCATTAAGTCCCTGTTGTATGATCAAAAAAAAACCATCGTCGCCGCCAAAGCCATTATTAAGGCAGAATTTAACGGCACTAAACATTTTAACTGGTCAGATAAGACCATCCTTTTAACCGGCGGCACCGGCTCCTTCGGCAAACATTTCTGTCGCGTCATGCTTGAACAATATAAGCCCAAAGCCATTCGTATTTACAGTCGGGATGAGTTGAAACAGCATAACATGCGCTTTGACTTTAAGGATGATGACCGTCTGCGTTTCTTCATTGGTGATGTTCGGGATGGTGAACGCTTGCGGCGGGCCATGGTGGGGGTAGATGTGGTGGTACACGCCGCCGCCTTGAAACAGGTACCGGCCTGTGAATATAACCCCTTTGAGGCCGTTAAGACCAATGTTCACGGGGCACAGAATGTCATTGATGCTGCCATTGACGCCGGGGTCAGGAAGGTGGTGGCCTTAAGTACCGATAAAGCGGTGAATCCGGTAAATCTCTATGGGGCCACCAAACTTTGCTCAGATAAATTATTCATCCAGGGTAACGCCTACGCCGGGGGACTGAACACTAAATTCGCCTGCGTGCGCTACGGCAATGTCATCGGCAGCCGGGGCAGCGTGGTGCCGCTCTTCAAGAAGCAGCGGGCCTCCGGGGTATTAACCGTCACCGACAAACGCATGACCAGATTCTGGATTACCCTGGATCAAGCGGTGGAACTGGTTTTAAAGGCCTTTAAATACATGGAGGGCGGTGAAATATTCGTGCCCCGCATCCCCAGCATGAAGATAACCGACCTGGCCCGCGCCATTGGCCCGGAATGCAAGATCAAATCCATCGGCATCCGGCCCGGCGAGAAACTGCACGAGTCCCTTACCGGCGAGGACGAAGGGCGCAATACCCTTATCTATAAAGATATGTATGTGATAATGCCATCCTTCCCCTGGTGGAACAGAAAGAACTATTCCGAGGCCAAAAAACTGCCGGAGAATTTTATATACGCCAGTGATACCAACGATCAATGGCTGAGCGTTGAGGAGTTGCGGCGTATAATTCTGGATGACAGCCAGCCCCATGAAGCTGCCCCCGGTCACGCTCTGAGCGCAGCCAATACCTGAGAAATACCCCATGCCAGCAGCGAAATTCATACCATACGGCCGTCAGAGCATAGATGAGGACGATATTGCCGCGGTAAATGAAGTCCTACGCTCTGACTGGCTCACGACCGGGCCCAAGGTGCCGGAATTTGAAAAGGCCGTGGCCGAATATTGTGGCGCCGGGCATGGCGTGGCGGTCTCCAGTGGCACCGCCGCCCTGCATGCCGCCATGTACGCCATCGGCATTGGGCCGGGCGACGAGGTAATCGTCCCGGCCATAACCTTTGTCGCCACTGCCAACTGCGTGGTCTATCAGGGTGGTATGCCGGTGTTTGCCGATGTGGAGGCAGACACATTATTAATCAATCCGGATGAGGTAAAAAGCAAAATTACCGCCAGAACCAAGGCGATTATAGCCGTTGACTACGCCGGTCAGGCCTGCGATTATGATGCCTTACGGGACATTGCAGACCAATATGGCTTGACCCTGGTAGCTGATAGCTGCCACGCTTTGGGAGCGGAGTACAGGGGCCATAAAACCGGCACATTAGCCGATATGACTGTATTCAGCTTTCACCCGGTGAAACATATCACCACTGGTGAGGGTGGTATGCTGGTGACAGACGATGCGCAACTGGCGGCAAGGGTAAAGATATTCCGCAACCACGGCATAACCAGCGACCACCGCCTACGGGCAGAAAACCATACTTGGGAATACGACATGGTTGACTTGGGCTATAACTACCGGCTTTCAGATATTCAATGCGCCCTGGGAATAAGTCAGCTTAAAAAGTTAACCAGCTGGCTTACATCGCGCCGGAAAATCGCCTCCTACTATGAGGAAACCTTTGCCGGGACAGAAATAAGGCCATTGAAAACACACCAAGACCGTTTGCACGCCTATCATCTTTATGTGGTGAAGGTAATTGCACGAGACGAGGTCTTTTTCGCCATGCGAAGGGCCGGTATTGCCGTCAATGTTCACTATAAACCGATTTACATGCATAATTATTATCAACATAAATTAAATTTTGAG
>DRPV01000074.1 GCA_011330685.1 Desulfobacterales bacterium | reverse complement strand
TGCCGGACATGGTTCCCATCAGCATGACTAAATTGACCGAAGAATTAAACAACGCCATTCAATTTCCAGGGCTTACCAACGCCTGGACCATGCCCATCAAGACCAGAATCGATATGCTTTCCACCGGCATCAAGACCCCGGTGGGGATTAAGATCATGGGCAATAACCTTAAGGTATTAAGCCGTCTCGGCAAAAAAATTGAGTCCGTTGTCCGCAAGGTACCAGGCACATTGAGCGCCTATTCGGAACGGGTGATGGGGGGGAATTATCTTGATTACCAGATTAACCGCCAGGCCGTGGCCCGTTACGGGTTGACGGTGGGTGCCGTCCAGGACATTATCCAGTCCGCCATTGGCGGCATGAATGTTACCCAGACCGTGGAGGGCTTGGCCCGTTACCCGGTTAACATCCGTTATGAACGGGGATTCCGAAACAGTTTATCAAAACT
Source organism: Desulfobacterales bacterium (assembly GCA_011330685.1). Lineage (GTDB taxonomy): Bacteria > Desulfobacterota > Desulfobulbia > Desulfobulbales > VMSU01 > JAADIV01. The sequence continues at coordinate 2,811 of DRPV01000074.1, read as the reverse complement.
GCGCCGGGTGCTGGTACCCCTGCCCAGCGGCAAGCATATTCCCATATCCCTGGTAGCAAAAATCAGCGTCCACAAGGGCCCGCCGGGGATCAAAAGTGAAAACGCCCGCCGCACCGCCTGGATATATGTTGATATTAAGGGGGTTGATATCGGCACCTATGTCAAGAGGGCCCAGGCGGCTGTCAGCCGGCAGGTAAAGATGCCGGCCGGTTATTCCCTGGTCTGGAGCGGTCAGTATGAGTATATGCAGGCCGCCAGGGCCAGACTGCTGCTGGTGGTACCCTTCACCCTGCTTATAATATTTATTATTATCTACCTCAGCACTAAATCGCTCATCAAGACCGGCATCATCTTTATCGCCCTGCCCCTCTCCCTCGTGGGCTGCTTCTGGTATCTGTATTACCTGGGCTATAATACCTCGGTGGCCGTCTGGGTGGGAGTCATCGCCCTGGGTGGAATCTCGGCCGAGACCGGCATCGTCATGCTCCTCTATCTAGATCTGGCCTATAAACTCTGGCAGGATCATAACCGGATGACCACCCGCGGTGACTTAGTACAGGCCATTCATCACGGAGCGGTTAAGAGGATTCGGCCTAAAATAATGACCATTTCCGTCATTATCGCCGGTCTGCTGCCCATTATGTGGAGCCACGGAGCCGGAGCCGATGTCATGAAACGCATCGCCGCCCCCATGATCGGCGGGGTCGTCACCTCCGGGCTCATGGAACTTTTAATCTTCCCGGTAATCTTCTTTATCTGGCGCCAACGAGGCCTGGTGAAGAGCTTAAGCCCAACTCTGCGGGTCTTGATTGAGGAATAACTTGTTAGATAAAGGCCTGAGCCCCGTCCGAGGGGCTCAGGCCTTTTCAAGTACCTTAGAGATGGCGGCAGCAAGATCCACAAAGCGATATGGCTTCACCAGAGTACCGCAGAAGCCGTATTTCTGATAGGAGGCCATTACCGGATCAGTAGAATAGCCGCTGGAAACAATTATTTTAGCCTGGGGGTCAAGGGCGAGAATTTTCTGAGCCGCTTCTTTGCCGCCCATACCGCCGGGGATGGTCAGATCGACAATCGCCAGGTCTATGGGAGCCTTGCTGGTCATGGCCTCGCTGTAGAGACGGACAGCCTCCCCACCCTCTTTGGCCAGCACAACCTCATGCCCCATGCGTGCCAGCATGGCCTGGGTCATAACCCGGATGGGTTCTTCATCATCCATAATCATAACCCTGGATTTTTTAACGGCATGCTCGGCCTTTTTAATCTCTTCCCCGGCCGTGGAACTTTGGGCCGCGGCCGGCAGATAAACGGTAAACACTGTCCCGGAACCCATGGTTGATGCCACCGTGATATGGCCCCCGTGTTTACTGATAATTGAATGGGTAATAGCCAGACCGAGCCCGCTTCCCTGCTGTTTTGTGGAAATATACGGGTCAAATATTTTATCAATAATATCAGCGGGAATACCGATACCGCAATCCCGGACAGTCATTTTTACATACCTCTCCCCCTGCCGTAAAAACCTGCTCAGGGCAGCGGGGGCCTGTATATTCTCACAGCAGACCTCAATAATACCGCCATTGGGCATCGCCTGACCGGCATTCAGAATAATATTCTGCACTACCTGGCTGATCTGGCCTTTATCAATATCCGCCAGCCAAAGATCAGCGGGGAAATTATAACGGCAGGCAACTTTGGTGCCGCGAAGTATAAAATCGGCCGACTCCTTCACAACATCAGCGAGGGACGCCGCCTCCCTTACCGGTTCTCCGCCCTTGGCAAAGGTGAGTAACTGCTGAGTCAGATCACGGGCCCGATATGTGGCATTTTTTGCCTCTTCAAGCAGCTTTTTGGTGTTAAGCGTCAGTTGATCGTCAAAAAGGGACAACTCAATATTACCGAGAACCGCGACCAGAATATTGTTAAAATCATGGGCGATTCCCCCGGCCAGAACACCTATTGACTCAAGTTTTTTCACCTTGGTCAATTCCTGCTCCATGCGGAGTTTATCGGTAATATCCCTGAAGACCAGAACCACGCCGATGATTTCGCTGTTTTTATCCCTGATGGGCGCCCCGCTGTCGGCAATGCTTATCTGCCGCCCATCCCTGGCGATTAAGGAGGTATGATTCGCCAGACCAATAATTGCACCGGTGCTTAAAACCTTTTCCACCGGATTTTCGCATTGTTCCTGGGTCACTTCACTGACAATATTAAAGACTTCCGCGAGAGGCCGCCCCTCCGCCTCCTCGTTACGCCAGCCGGTTAGTTTCTCTGCCACCTTGTTGATAAGTACAATTCGGCCCTTTATATCTGTGGTGATAACACCGTCTCCAATGCTGCGCAGGGTGACCGCGAGACGTTCCTTTTCCGCCGCCAGAGCCGCTTCCGACAGTTTACGCCGGGTTACATTGGTGGCAATCTCCATGCGCACATAACGGCCGTCCGGCCAGCGGATGGCCTGATCACGGCACTCGTACCATTCACCGTCAACGGTGTTCTGGAACTCCCAGACAAAAACTCCGAGCGGCTCGCCATTATCATCCAGCAGCCGGTTGTTAGTACAAAATTCACAGGGCCCCTGCTGGCCGGACTGGAGAGCCTGCCAGCAGACCCTGCCCACCACATCGCCCCAGATTTTCCGCCCGTATTCATTAATAAAAAGAAGTTCGTAGGAGTTAAAATCCGCCACATAGACGAGAGAATCAAGGTTATTGACCAGAGCCCGGAAACGTTCCTCACTGCTTTGTAACTCATTCGTCCGTTCCACCACCCGCTCTTCCAGTTTATCCCTGGATTTTTCCAGCTCAG
>DRPV01000073.1 GCA_011330685.1 Desulfobacterales bacterium | reverse complement strand
TTATTATTTTCTAATAATTTATAGAATTGTGTTGCAGATTAGAGACGCTGTTGTTGCATATTGGAGACAAAGGTGTTGCAAATAGACGACAATTGAGGTTGGTAATTCGTGTTTTGCTTTAATAATCTTTCATAAAGTTCAGGCCTTCAGCCTATAGGTCATAAATAATCGTGAGTATCATTTGCGCTTAGAATTCGTTAATTATCAACAAAAACCTTGAAGTATGCCCGGTGTATAATTTAGAATCAGTTAAGACCATTTATTTATTTTCAGGAGGAAATATTTGTTAATTCAGCTATGCCTGTCCAGCGGACTGGCTATAATCATCTCAGCCCTGTGCAGTATCGCCGAGGCTGCCCTATATTCCATCCCCATAAGCCATGTTGAGATATTAGACAAGTCAGGCAAATCATCCGGTAAAATACTGAAGAAATTAAAGCGGGATATCCATAAGCCGATTATTGCCATTCTAACTTTAAACACCATTGCCAATACCATGGGGGCGGCCATTGCCGGGGCGGCGGCGACGGAATTCTTCGGTAGTACATATCTTGGGATATTCTCGGCCCTCTTCACCTTGAGTATTCTTATTTTTTCCGAGATAATTCCAAAAACCGCCGGAGTAGTTTATTGTAAGGAGGTTGGCCCTTTTATGGCCTATCCCCTTATGTGGCTGGTTAATATCCTCAAGCCCTTTGTTTGGTTTTGTCAGCGCCTTACCAATATTATCTCCCGCTCCAACCCGCAATCCTTAGTTTCAGCCAAGGAAATCAGAGCCATTGCCATGATGAGCCAGAAATCGGGCGACATCAGCCGGCAGGAGGAAAAAATAATCGTCAATATCCTTGATCTGAAATATAAAAACGCCCGCAAGGCCATGACCCCAATGCCGGTGGCCTTTACCCTGCCGGCCCAGATGACGATTGAGGATGCCAATGAACTAAAGGATAAATGGAACCTGCACAGCAGGGTGCCGGTATATGATCAAAATCCGGATGATATAGTGGGAATTGTCTTGCGCAAGGATGTACTGCTGCAGGCGGCGGAAGGTAATACCAGTCTGCGCCTGTCAGAGCTCATGGATGAGCCTCATTTTGTGCCGGAATCCGTCCCCCTGCCCAATATTCTGCTGGATTTTTTTGAACAGCGCCAGCATCTCTTCATCGTGGTCGATGAATATGGTGGTGCCACCGGGATAATCAGCCTGGAAGACGTTATTGAAGAAATTATGGGAGAGGAGATCATGGACGAATCAGACAAGACCCGCGACATGCGGGCTCTGGCCCGTTTTAAGCAGATAAACAGTCATAAGGAATAGGGCGGTTCACTTGGCAAACCAGCGATGCCATACATCCTTCCAGCCTCCGGCCTCCTTTTGGTCAACGTTTTGGATAATCTCCCGCATCTCATCACTGCCCGCGGGCTGCACAAAGGCTACTCCGAGGCGGAAACGCCGCCCCTCCTGACCGTCAGCCATATGGAACCATATGGGACGACAGATAATCTCAATCTCATTCGTCGTGAGTTCCAGCACCTGATTCTCATCTTCCTGGGGTGATTCCACCAGGTGATATTGGCCGAATTCAAGGCGATCCACCAATAAAGCGGCTCCGCCGGGGGAAATATTACAAAGCAGACCCGTCTCCGGCCCGGCCAGCCTCTGCCCGTCAATAGCGGATTTAAGCAGTAGACTGACCGGCATTAGACATTCGTAACGTTCCGCGACCCGTTTTTGTTTTTTCATATTTTTTCCCTTTTTCGCTGTTTAATAACCACTTAATGTAACGCTGTATTCGGCACATTTTGCGTAAGCGCTCCATGGACACCACCCTGCACACGTTCCAACCCCGCGATATACCGATGTAGTCGCGGGATTGGAACGTGCACATGGCGGCGTCCCTGAAACGCTTACAGTTTGGGGGAGATGTGGAGTTGGGTGTGGTTAATTGATCGTTTACCATTTTACAACTTACTGATTTCATGGAATAAGCCTACATTTCCTGTTGCGCCACATGGTATATTGTATTAATATTATATCGTAAAATCAACAAAATAAGAAACTTCAACTTTGGATTTTTGCAAACCCGGTAAATTTTAATTATGAATATTTCAACTACTACAAATGATCCCTGGCGCTGTGCCGCCGACATGCAGGTCTATTTTGTCCATGACAGTCTGCCAACCAGGCTGCCGGAGGCGGTGCGGAGCAAAATAGAAAAGGTGCGGCAGGTTGGTGATTTCCCTGGCCGGCAAGAGGGTACGCTGTCCTTTTATCCGGAAACTGAGCAGGGCTGCGCTGCCAGCCGGGTTCTTGTTATTGGTTTGGGTAAAGGTGATTTAGATGGAGAGTCCTTCCGGGTTGCCGGTGGACGTATCGCCCAAAAGGTTAAAAAGATCAAGGCGGCTGAAATTGTTGTTGCCTTACCGGAAGAACTCGAACATCCGGCGCAGGAGATGAAGCAATATATAGTAGAAGGCCTTATCCTGGGGAGCTATCAATTTAGTAAATATAAGACTGTCGAGGAAGATGACGAACCGCATAACTTAATAAGTGAACTGGTAATCGCCACGAGTGATGCTCCGGGGGATGTTGCCATGAAGCGCGGTCTTATAGGCGCCGACTCGGCCTGTCAGGCCCGTGATATGGCAAATGAACCGGGCAACCACTGGACCGCGGAAGATTTTGCCGCCTATGCCCGGAAATTGGCGGCTGAATTTGATATGCCATGTGAAATTCTGGAAAAGAGCGAATTGCAAAAATTGAAGATGGGCGGGCTGCTTGGCGTTAACCAGGGAACGATAGCTCCGCCCCGGCTGATTATGCTGGAGTATCGTACCGGTCGTCAAGTCCCTACCCTCATGTTGGTTGGCAAGGGGCTTACCTTTGATTCCGGCGGTATTTCTCTGAAACCCAGCGCCGGCATGCAGGACATGAAATATGATATGTGCGGCGGGGCGGCGGTGCTGGCGGTTATGGCAGCCCTGGGACGGG
>DRPV01000072.1 GCA_011330685.1 Desulfobacterales bacterium | reverse complement strand
AGTATTATATGTCCTTACTACCCCCAGGCAGAGCTGATTCGCCATTTTCTTGATTCCTCAGGTCTTGAAGGGATAAAAAATGATACCGTTCATAAATTCCAGGGCAGTGAGCGGGAGATTATAATTTACGACATCAGCGACAGTTACGGAAGCCCGCCCAGTTACTTCCTAAGGGCTGCAAATCCGGCGGATGCCGGGGCAAGATTATTGAACGTGGCTTTAAGCCGGGCTCAGAACAAGTTGTTGATCGTGGCCAACTCGGAGTTGTCCTCAAGACGCCGGAACTTAATAATTCCTTTGTCAACAAGCTGATGGAATGGATACAACCCTATACTGTTGAGCCAGGCACCAGCCCGTGCCGGCAAGGTGCCCCGCAGCCACCAGCCCTTAGGGGGGTGATGCTCTTTGCCGGCAAAGAAGAGGGTCGTAATATCCTGCAGAACGACGTGGAAAAGGCCCGGCTGAGTATTACCATCTTTGCCCGATCCGTATCTGAACTCCAAACCGGCTTATGGGCGGACATCTTGCGCAGAAATACCGCCCATAAGATGCGGATTAGATTGTACCTGCCCCGTGAAAGCAGGGAGGCAACTGCCTTACAGGAGGATAGCCTTGGGGAACATATATCCGTGGATTACCTCGATAATATTCCCGGCATAACGTGTATTATCGACAAAAATATACTATGGCATTGCAGCGGTAATTATCTCAATTCCCCGCTGGAGAAGAGTATTTTTATACGAATTGACAGCGGTGGGGCATGCCGCCAGATGGTGCGGGATCTGACAAATTTTCAGCCGCCATACTGGTTGACGGAGCGTCTCCGTCAGGCCAAACCGTTCCCAAAGACCCCCATGAATGACGACCCTACCGCCACGGGTGTTGTTGCCGCCCTACCGCCCGCGTCACCAATACCCGCAGCTGCCGACAAGGATGCGTCCCGCAAGTGTCCCAGATGTGGCAGCCGCTTAGTGGTCGACTATAATGAGGACGGCAGTTATTTCCGCTGTTCCGGGTTCCCCTGTCTTTACTCTACCCTGGCGGAGTAACAGGCTGTTCCTTTGGCAGGAGTTTTATAGTATTAGCCTCGTTTTTTTCATAAAAATAACGATATTTCAATTTGATAGAGCTATATCTTCTGTAAGATCCCACCGGCTATTTCCCAGCCAAATGCTCTCATTATTTCGGTCTGCTCGTCGCTGGGCTCTTCTAACATACGCACAGCCTTTCTTTTCCCCGGTAGCCACATCAGACAGGAATGTAAAGTCCTCATGTGGCTGCCTTGGCAGTCATTTCAACGCCTGCCCTTCTAAGCCTTAGCGCAAGGACACGCAGGAGAGCCAGGGCCGCTATGCAGGTGAAGATGTGACATCTTATCTTGTTGTCGGTCCAGTGCCGTATCGGCCTGAGTGCAACCTGTCGTTCGTCCTTTGTCAGACGAAAACCATCCTCAACTGCCCACCGATCCAAGCTTGCTTGGACGAGATCTCATCGGTCGTCCACTCGGTTATATCGGTAACCAGGATATTCTTCCCAAACCGATCAATATATCGACCTGCTGAACACCCAAATAAAGTCTATATATCAAGCCGATGATGCCTGGCAATTTCCTTCACCCACCCTGACACAATCCCGGCTTTTCTGGCAAATTCGGGCCACATTTCCACCACATCAACTATTTCCTGAATAATTTGTTTAGGCCTTGTGATATTTATCTGTTCCCCTACAGCAACAAGATCGGACCGCTGAAAATTATCTCGCTTACCATTGATGCTCATCTGATGCCGGTTAGTCCATTTACCTGCAGGGTTATGGGAATAAATAACATCAAAAGCGGGTGCGAGTCGCCATTTTCCACTTTGATCCATTAAAAAAGCGATATTTTTTGTATGGTTATCGTTTAAAATGTGAGAGCCTGCGTCCCGCAAACTGCCTTCTCAGCCCATGGCTCGGGGAAACTCAATATTACAAAAACACGCCCAAAACCCTGTCAAGCAAAAAATGTACATGAATTCAATTTTTTCGCTGAATAGTTACTTATTAAATTGTATCCGGACAAAAGGTTTCGATAAATTCATTGCCATAAATCGAATGATAAACCAATTCAATTTTCAATTGAGATATCCGTTCAACGATTTTCTTGTGAACTTCTTTGTTCGCTGTATCCGGGAAACGAAAAAGAAAATTTTTATATCCGTTTTCAATAAATTCTCCTGAACATGGGCCAAACCATTCAACCTCTTGATTGAGATTTAAAGCAGAAGCTAATT
>DRPV01000071.1 GCA_011330685.1 Desulfobacterales bacterium | reverse complement strand
AGCCGAGGAGAATGACCTGACCATGGGCAAATTCTGCTGATTCAAAGGCCCCGGAGAGGGTGGAAAGACGCAGAATTTCATCACCGATGGCCCGATCCGGGCTGATGAGAAGATCAATCCCCAGTGCCTCCTCGTTTAAGGCGGTGTTCTGAGAGTAAAAATCATCATTACGCACCCTGGCAATCCGGGTCTTGATTTTGTAATTTCGGGAGATAATACAGGCCACCAGATTGACTTCATCACTGTTGGTGACGGCTACGAGTAGATCGGCACGCTCAATACCGGCCTCCTCCAGAACCTTGATGGAGGCCCCGCTGCCACAGACTGGAAGGACATTTAGTTCCCGTTCCAGGCGGTTTAATTTAGCGGCCTCCCGATCAACGAGGACAACGTCGTGTCCTTCGTCGGAAAACTTGGCGCTCAGATGATAACCAACCGCTCCGGCCCCTATAATAACAATTCGCATGATTTTTTTAATCGTGTTGGTGGGTCGTCTGCCGCCAGGAAATTAACGCCCAGGAGGGGCAGACCTCATCCCGTAAACACCAATGTCCATGGTTATTTTTAGTGAGACGTTCACTTAAGTGACGGTTGAGTTTGTCATTCTCTGTGGCTGTTAAGTCGTGGAACATCCAGGCCCAGGAGCTGATCGCCTCTTCCCTGGTTTTATAGCTGTGAGCAGGGGGCAGGTCAATGAAATCAAGCCGGGCGTGAATACCCATTTGATAAAGGATGTTGATGGTATAGATATAGTCCGGCCCCGGATGGAAGGGGCGGCCAATGGCGGCAAACATGGCGGGATCAAAGGGGCCGCTGCCCACCCGATCGCCGATAAACACCCAGCCGCGGGCCGCCCGCCGCAGCTTGTCGAGGGCGCCTTTTAAATCGTCAACAGCGAGGGAACGGGAGGCGATTATCAGATCATATCGGCCTAAGCCCAGGGCCTGCCAGTCATCCTCCCAGGCACCTTGCCGGGTGGTAATATTATTTAAGTTGCCTTCAGCGGCTTTGGCGGTCAGAATTTCCAGCATACCGGGTGAAAAATCCACCGCGGTTATCTCCCTGACCTTCGGGGCGAGGGGAATGGTGAGCGTGCCGGGCCCGCAGCCCATGTCGAGGACGCTCATCCCGGCGGACAGGGGCAGTCTGTTAAGAAATTCTTTAACATAGACTGAATTTTTATGCCGCCTGGCAAAACCCGCCGCCCGTTTATTCCAGTCCTCGGATGTTTTGCGCTGCCAGGTCTTGCGGCGGCGGGCCTCCTGCCACATCCGGTTCCAGTCAATCACGAATTTTACCCCTTAAATCGGGCATGGTCTCCGGTTTTCCGGCATCCCAGATTTTGGCCTCATTACCGGTGGCGGTAACATTTTCATAGACCCCCTTGTCGCGCCGTACCAGCTTGGTAAAGCCCATATTCTTCAGGTCGCTGTTGCCCTTTGGGGTGCTGATACCGACAAGAGAGATGAGACGTTTGACCGGGGCGCCGCATTGTGGACATTGGCTGAACTTGGCGCTGTACATAGACTGGGTCAGTTCAAAAATTTTGCCCAGAGCGCAGCCTTCTCCCTCATGTTCATATTCATAAACCGGCATAATATTCTCCAATTCCCTGTATCTATGTTCAGGGCGCATGGCAATACGCCCCTACGGTACGACCATATCTATTTAAGGCGCAGGCAGTTCAGCATGACCGTGGTTTTGCCTTCCTCTGAGTTCAGATCAATCTTCTTGGTCATTATTTTATAGTCATCTCCGGCCTTGGCCAGGAATTTATAAAGGGTCTGACGCCGCAGGTCATGGGCCAGGTAAATTGAGCCTTTGGGCTTTAATAATTTTTTAAAGGTCTTGAGCAGGGGGTCGAGGAGATCCTCCCGGAAAAGGATTTCCGCCCCGATTATAGTATCAAAAGGCTCTAAGCTGGCGGGTTTGGTCCAGTCCAAGGCGGCAAAGGCGGGTTTCACCCGGCTGGCGGCGGCGCTTACCTGCTGAAAATCCATGATTATGGTTTCGTAATCGCTCAAGGTGACCTCAAATCCTTGGGCCGCGGCTGCCAGGCCCGGGGCGCCAAGTCCGGCCCCCAGTTCCAGCAGTCTGGGCCCGGCCTGAGCCGGATTAAGGGAGGTCGTAACTTCGGCTAAAATTATGGCCGCCTCCCAGAGTTTAATCCAGAAGGGGAAGTCCTCTATATTGGCAAAGGGGTCACGGCCCTGGAGAATATCCTCCAGATCCTGCACCTGTAATAACTGTAAATTTATATCCCTGATTT
>DRPV01000070.1 GCA_011330685.1 Desulfobacterales bacterium | reverse complement strand
GTTTATAAGAGGCGCGGAACAGACTCTCTTTCTGGCCCGGCAACTGGAGGTGGAGACGGTATTTCTGAAGGCCGCAAGCCCCAGTTGCGGTTTGAGTCCCATGCTTGGGGTTACCGCCGCCCTTCTATCCGAACATGGTTATCGTCTGTTAGAGTTTTAGCAGTGTGTAATCTTTCATCCCGGAGTCTGCGCTTTCCCGGAGTCTTCGCTTTCCTGCTTTTTGTTGCCCAGCACATTTCTTATACTGACGGCCAATTCTTCAAATTTAATTGGTTTAAGCAGGAACTCGGTGATTCCATGCTTAACAGCCTTGTCCCTGTTTACCTGGCTGCTATGTCCGGTACAAAGTATGGTGGGGATATCAGGTCTGGCTTTTAATATTTTCAGGATCATCTCATAACCGGTTAGATGCGGCATAGTCTGGTCTGAGATAATCAGGTCAAAATTGTCCGGCTGGGATTGAAAAACTTTCAGGGCCTCCTCGCTGTCCGCTAAGGCGGTTATCTTGTAGCCGAGACCCTCAAGCATTCTGCCGGCCACATCTACTATAACTTCTTCATCATCAACAAAGAGAATACGTTCATTGCCGGTGGGAATAACGGCAGCCTGTTCAGGCGCATCTTCCATGGCGGCAATTCGTGGGAAGTAGATACTGAATTTTGTCCCCTTTTGCAAGGTTGATTCGACGGATAATCCACCGCCATAACTCTCGACAATACCGTGTACCACGGAAAGTCCCATGCCTGTGCCTTTGCCGATTTCTTTGGTAGTAAAGAAGGGGTCAAATATACGGGATTTAATCTCCGGCGGGATTCCAGGGCCGGTGTCATTTACCTCCAGCTTAACGTATTGACCGGGTTGCAGGTTACAGTAAGTTGAGGTATCGGTGGTAATTTCAACGTTGGTCAGAGAAATGTTCAGCTTGCCGCCTGATTCTTCCATGGCCTGGGCCGCGTTGGTGCATAAATTCATTAAAATCTGATGGACTTGAGTGGGGTCTGCTGAAATAACCCCGCTGTCGGGGGCTATTTCATCCTGGATTTCAATAGTAGTAGGAATGGAGGCACGCAGCATTTTTATAACCTCTTTGATAATCAGGCTTATGCGGATCGGGCCAATGGCACTTTCGGTTTTGCGGCTGAATGCTAAAATGTGTTTAACCAGCTCTCTGGCCCTTTTGGCACCGCTTAAAACCTGATCCAGATCGTCCTGCACATGGCTCTCCGGCGGGATATGCACCTTGGCCAACTGGGTAAAGCCGAATATCGCCGTGAGTATATTGTTAAAATCGTGGGCAATACCACCGGCCAGTGTTCCAATGGCCTCGAGCTTTTGAGACTGGATTAATTGCTGCTCCAATTTTTTTTCTTTGGATATGTCCTGCTTAATCGCGACAAAATGAGCGATCTTCCCGTTTTCATTTTCAACCGGAGTAATAAGCATTTTTTCTTCATAAAGACTGCCATCTTTCTTTTTGTTGATCAGCATTCCCTCCCATTTTTCTCCGGAGGTAATAGTCTGCCACAGCCGGCGGTACAGCTGCTCATCATTTTTATCGCTCTTAAATATACGTGGGTTTTTAGAGATGATTTCTTCAGGAGTGTAGCCGGTCATTTCCGTCATGAAGGGGTTGGCGTATTGAATATTACCCTTAGTGTCAGTAATTACCACTCCCTCGGCGGCCTGGGTAATGGCGGTGGATATTAAGGCCTGCTGCTCTTCAAGACGTTTTCTGGTTATATTCTCTGAGAGGATATTGGCCACACCTTTTAAAAATTCCTCTTCCTCGGGATGAGCGGCTCTGCCGGCCGGGAGATAAAAGATCATTACCCCTAACAATTCTTC
>DRPV01000069.1 GCA_011330685.1 Desulfobacterales bacterium | reverse complement strand
GACTATGCAGATTCACAACAATTCCCCCTCTTCCACCTCCATATAAATATCCTGAAATATATCCAGAGATTTTTTAAAGGCCGCCAGAATATCGGGATCAAAATGCCCCGGCATGGTGCGGCCGTCGCCTTCAGTAATTATTGCCACCGTTTTTCGGTGGTCAAAGGCCGGCTTATAGGGCCTTTTACTGCGCAGAGCATCATACTGATCGGTTATATGCATGATGCGGGCCGTGAGAGGAATCTCCTCGCCCTTCAATCCATGGGGGTAACCATTGCCGTCCCAGCGCTCATGGTGGCAGAGGGCAATATCAACTGCCATTCGTAAATACGGCGAAATCGAGCCTTCAAGAATCTTGGCGCCAATTGTGGTGTGGCTCTGCATGATCTGCCATTCTTCAGCGTTTAGAGGGCCATCTTTCAGCAGTATCGCGTCCGGAATTGCCACCTTGCCAATATCGTGCATGGGGGAGGCGTAAAAAATATTTTCGGCAAATTCCCGGCCCAGCCCCATACACTGGGATAGTTCCCTGGTGTAATAACTTATTCTCTTGATATGGGCGCCGGTATCCTCGTCCTTAAACTCGGAGGCCAGTACCAGGCGGTGAACCGTTTCCACATAACCACTGCGTAACAGCCTGGTTTTCTCATCCACCATCTCTTCAAGATGTTCCTGATAACGGCGCAGATTGAGATGATTTTTCACCCTGGCTCTGACGATTGAGGGGCTGACAGGCTTGGTTATATAATCCACCGCCCCCAATTCCAAGCCCTTGGTCTCGTCCTCAACCTCCATCTTGGCGGTAACAAAAAGTACGGGAATGGCAGCAGTACTCCCATCGGCTTTTAAACGGCGGCAGACTTCATAGCCATCCATTCCCGGCATCATAATATCAAGGAGAATCAGATTCGGTTTGATCCGCGATACTATATTGAGGGCTTCCTGACCGTTATTAGCCGCATAAATGTCATAATCCCTCCGCAACAGATCATTTAACACCTTGACATTAAACGGCGTATCGTCAACTATCAGTATCCTGGCTTTTTCCCGCATTAGCTGCCCCTTTTAAAGTAATAAGAAATGTATCCATAATAACATTCAGCCGTTCTCGCGCGGTATTAAAATCAAAACGGCTCAAGGCCTCATCAATCTCACGGGTTTCCCGCGGCCATTCCGCGGCCATTTTATCTTTTAGAGAATCAAAGAGTTGGCCGGCAGTTGTTGAATTCATGGTGAGCATCGTATGTAATTTTTCCAGCTCAACATATATTGAGGAACTAACCGCGGCAGTTTTTTTGCCTCCCGCCCCCTTCAAATGATTATCAGCGGCCGGCCGCGGCATTATTATCATTTTTTTCAACTTGTTGATTTCACTGCCGACATCCCGCAGCCAGCCGCTGACATTTTTGGCTCTGTTGACAATGGCCTTTTCTAACTTGGCCGCCTTCTTCTGCAGCTTACCGGCGCCAATGGTTCCGGCTATCCCCTTAACAGTATGGGTAAGACGCCTGGCAGTCTCATAATCTTCCACGGCCAGAGCCTCCTCCGCCCGAGCCTCAAAAGTTGAGTGATCCCTCACAAAGTCATTTAAAAGGCTGAAATACAGCTCCTTTTTATTACCGACCCGCTTTATTCCCCTCTCCATATCCAGATCAGGTGTCTCAGCGGTGTCTCTTTCCTCCCGGCCTTCAGTTTCTACCGTCCTCCAGCCCCCAGCCTTCAGCCAACGGCCCAGGCAGGCATATAATTCATCGGGATCAAAGGGTTTGTTTATATGATCATTCATCCCCGCGGCCAGACTTTTCTGGCGGTCGCTGGCCATGGCGTTGGCGCTCATCGCCACAATGGGCAGTTCGCGAAAGTCCCCCCCCAGGTTACGAATGGCCCTGGCCGCGGAGAGCCCGTCCATCACCGGCATTTGAATATCCATCAAGACCAGGTCAAAGGGTTTCTCTCTCACCATCTCCAGGGCCTCCCGGCCATTATTGGCAATATCCACCTCAACTCCGGCCTGTTTCATAACTTCACTGGCAACCTGCTGGTTAAAAACACTATCCTCGACAAGAAGGACACATGCTCCGCTTATATCCATACTTTGATAGTTATCCGCCGCCGAATTCTTCCTTTTTTCATCCGCGTAACCAAAGATAGTGGTAATGACGTGAGTCAGAGACAAGTTAGTAAACGGTTTAGGGATAACTCGAGCCATGGGGCTTTTAGCCGCCAACTCCTCAGCCATTATTAAATCAGTAAGCGAAGCAATGATAACAACCGGGGCCTGAGCCAATTTAAATGAGGCCTGGATATTTACCGCGCTTTCGAAATTATCTTCTTTAACCATGTTAAAATCGACTACCATTAGTTCATAAGGAACTTTATTCTGCGCCGCGGTCTGAATAATCTCATAGGCCATCCGACAATTAGGCGCGGAACTGACCTGAAGCCCAAGAGAGGCGAGCGAGTCGCGCAGTCTATCCCTGGTTTTTTTATGGCCGTCAACTACCAGTGCCTTGAGACTGCGCAGGTTAAGGGGCAAATATTTCGCCTCCTGCTGAATACTGTCCGCTCGATAGCCAAGGGGCAGGGTAAAAGAAAACTTTGACCCTTCACCGTAAACACTTTCAAGACTAAGCGTTCCCCCCATCATCTCAACAAGCTGCTGACAGATAGCCAGGCCCAGACCGCTGCCGCCATATTGCCTCGTGGTTGAGCTGTCGGCCTGGGTAAATTTTTTAAAGATACTAACCCGCTCCTCCTCACTTATACCTATACCGGTGTCAACCACGGCCAATTCCAGAACTAACTGGCGATCAAACCTTAAAATATGGGCTGAGACCTCAATCTCCCCCCGATTGGTAAATTTTGCGGCGTTGGAGAGCAGATTATTGAGAACCTGCCCCAGACGCATGGGATCGCCAATTAGGACTTGCGGAATATCACGGTCAATATCAAGCAGAAGTTCGACCTCCTTGGCCGCTATTTTCTCGGCTGACTGAATAACGATTTTATCCATTAAATCATTTATATTAAATTCAGTCTTTTCCAGCTCCATCCTACCGGCCTCGATCTTGGAAAGATCAAGAATATTATTAATAAGTTCAAGAAGCGACTGGGAAGATATTTTTATTTTCTCAAGATAATCCCGCTGTTGCGGGGTGAGATCGGTCTGCATGGTCAGATAGGTCATGCCGATAATAGCGTTCATGGGAGTACGTATTTCATGGCTCATATTGGCCAGGAAATCGGTCTTGGCCCGACTCGCGGCCTGGGCCTGCATATTGCTACTTTCAAGATCCTCCAGCATATTAAGCATGGCGAGACGCATATCGTTTAATTCAACGATTTGGTTATTAGCCCTCTCCTCTGTTTCTTTTCTATCAGTAATATCCTCCTTTATGGTTATAAAGTGGCTAATCCTGCCCTCTTGGTTAATAACCGGGAAAACTATTTTTTTGACCCAGAATAGCCGGCCGTTCCTGGCCGTATTCTGCAGCTCTCCATGCCAAGTACCTCCAGCCATAACCGTCTTCCGCATCCCCTCATTAAAAGGGCTCGCGTAATCCTTCTCAACCACCCCCAGCTCCTGGCCTTTAATCACTCCAAGGCTATAACCGGTCATTTTAGTAAAGGTGGGATTCACATATTCAATAATCCACTTGCTGTCTGTAATAACTACCGCCACCGGACTCTGCTGTATCGCGCTGCTCAGAACACGATATTCCCTGTTTAAGCCCTCAAGCTGGGCGGTACGGGCCGCCACCTTTTCATCCATCTTCCGGCTGGACGCGCCAAGACTCTCGGCCATAGCGTTAAATGAAACAGCGAGTTGACCAATCTCATCGCTGCCCTTATGTTCAACCCGAAAATCAAGATCACCGGCAGTAATACGCCGAGCTCCATTACGCAGGGACTCCAATGGAATAATTAATTTGCGGCTGATGAAAATAGAGGCTATGGCAATGACAAATAACGAAAAGGCAATTAACCCGGCAGTAAATTTCTTGAATTTGGCAATGGAACCGAAGGCCTCCGCCTGATCAATTTTAACCACCATCCCCCAATGCTGTTCCGGCAGGTAACGCCAGGCACAAATAACCGGCTGCCGACGATAATCAAGGGCCATCCCGGAGCCGTTATAGCCCTGCACCGCTCTTTGAATGGGAAGGCCGTTGGCCTGATTGAACATAATCACCCTCTTAAGGGCAGCCTGTGGATCATGACGCAGAGGATTTAAAACCAGAGCCCGGTCATGTTCCGGTTTAGCGAGAACAGTTTCACCGCTCCGCCCCAGACCGGTAGTTCCCTGAATCAGTTTATAGAAATGCCTCATATTCAATTCAAAGAGGATGGTGCCGATAAACTTACCGTCCTTATGAAGTGAACCGCTGATAAATAACTCACGACCATGTCCCTCATGCTTGTCATTATATACTGGGGAGATGTAAATAACGGGCCGGTCTTTTGTGACGACCTTTTTGTGCATATATGGATTTTGATCGTCTTCATCCCGGTAATGAACAGGATCAAGACTATAGAGAGTTCTGCCGTCCGGGGCCAGCAGCAGAACATCCTGAAAACCGGTTATCAGCATAAAGGAACGTAGTTTTTGATCTATAAGGCGACGTATCGTGAGAGCGGCCTTGTCCTGCCTGCTGCCTATTTGTCTTAATTTGAGGGTATTATTTACAATAAAGCTGTCATCCTGCAGTTCACGCAGATCTTTTTCCCGCTCGTCAAAATAAAACTTAATAAGGCTGACCTTATTGTCGGCAATGGCGTTTATGGTGGTAAATTGATTTTTTTCCAATTCATGCTGAGCGTAACTGAAAAAGATCTTGTAGACAAGCATGGTGGGAATAATTATTAAAGTCAAGAAGGTGAAAAATATTTTGGTGCGGATTTTCATAGCTTATCAATTCTCAATATTATAGCGCTCTTTCTCTCCGCTCTTGACCAGAAGACGGTTAATTTCCTTTTTTAACTCTATCATAGTCAATTCACGCCCCACGGCCAGCCGGTTAAACTTCTCCAAATCACTCATCCGGCGGCGCAGTTCCTTTTCCGCCTCTTTGCGGCTGGTTACATCCGTTATAATGCCAATGGCATGCCATTTGTTTTTGATTTTTACGGCGGATATGGCAAGTTCCAGCGGAAACTCTTCCCCGCTTCGACGCAGTCCGAAAACATCAACAATCTTGCCGACATTCTTCCCGGCCCCGGTCTCAATAAACTTCTTAAACCCATGCAGATGCTCCTCTCTATGCCTTAGAGGAATAATGAAGTTCTGCACAGCCTTGTTTAACACCTCATCGGCCTGCCAGCCGAAACATTTCGTGGCGGCTTCGTTCCAGAAAGAGATAAGCCCCTCACTGTTAATCATAAGGATGGCGGATTGAGCCGAGGAGGTGATGGCCCGCAGTTGGGCTTCACTTTCCCGCAATTCACGACTGCGCTCCGTAACAAGTTCTTCCAGGTGCTCCCGATGGGCCTTCAACTCCATCTGCAACTGCCGCCGTTCATTGTTATCCCGAATTGAGACAATGGCGTAATGCCCATTTTCGGTACACACCGGGCTTAAGGCCGCTTCAATGGCGATTTCGCTGCCGTCCTTACAAAGCCCCCAAAGATTAAAATTGTCGTTTATAACCTTACGTTGTGGATTTTTAAAAAAATCGCTTAGATACCGGGAACACTTGACAGTGAAACGCTTAGGGATAAGCATTTCCACGTTCTGGTTCAAAAGTTCCCGCCGCTGATAGCCGAACAGCCGCTCTATCTGCCGGTTGGCAAGCAGTATCCTGCCGCTCTCATTAACAAACATTATGCCGTCAGGTGAAGATTCCAGTACCAGCTCAAATTTCTGTTCGTTGATTAGGATTTTCTTTCTCGCCATATGGTATTGAATAACCACCGCCGCCGTTTTAGCCACCGTCAACAGAGTATTCTCCACATGCCGCAAACGGCGGGTGCCGTCCTTGAGGTACAGAGTAAAGACGCCGAGGAGTTTTCCGGCCGCCGTCTTCATAGGGACACAATAATGACCGTGCTCACTCATCCCCTCATAGAGGTTTTCATGCCGCGCGTCAAGATGGCCGGTAAAAACCAGTTCTCCGCTTTGAGCCGCCTGACCGCAAAGACAAGTACCGAAAGGAACAGTAGCGCAGGTGGTGAACAGGGATTTATTTAAATTATGCCCAGCCATCAATTGCAACGATTTGTCGTTATTAACCCAGAAGATCGCTCCCTTCTCTTCCAAACCCAACCAGCTTAATGAGCTCAAATGGCGCATAAACTCAGTAAAAATCTTGTCAATTTTTATATCAGCAAGAAAGATATGGAGTAAATCGTTGATAATTTTATTGGTCTTTACCTCATATTGACAGACCCGCGCGGCAGTTCGTTCCCGGCAGATACGGCTCAATTTGGCCTCAAGTTCCTCTATTGGAAAGGGCTTGGTTATAAAATCCGTGGCCCCGGCCTTAATCACATCAATAAAGTGATATTTTTTGCTGTAACCAGTAATGGCAATAGTCGCCGTATCAGGATAATGCTCACGCAGGTGCTGAAGGAGCTCCAGGCCGTCCATACCCGGCATCTCAATATCAGTTATAACCAGATCAAAATCCTGCCGACGCAGAAACTCCACCGCCTCCAGGCCATCAACCGCCACAACATACCGTTTATAACCAATACTGGTCATAAACCTCTTCAACATGTTCATAACCGCGGGAGAGTCATCAACCAGCAGGACACGCTCAAATTCGAAGCTCGATTCCGAACCACAGATTTCCGTTTCCGGCGTAAATTTATCTTTTTTCATACTTTTTAAACTCCGACTCTTCCTACTATCCTTTATCCTTTGTAATTTCTGCCGCCTTCCAGTTACCAAGCCGCGAATTCAAGCGCCGCAATTGTTCACTGTGATCAATATCCTCACCGGCCTTGGCGCTCGACTCAATAACACGGGCCATCTCCCCCAACTCTTCAAAACCCAGGGTGAGCAACTGGCCCTTGATGGTATGGGCGCGTTCAGCCAACCGCGGCCAATCGTGATGTTTATTGTCATCTAAGGCCTGGGCTATAAGTTTCGGCAACCCCTCTTGCACCTCAGCCAGCATGGGGGTAATTTTATCATCGGACAGCCTGTATTTTTTCTTCAGATGCGCCCTCGCCGCCGCCTCTATATCCACATTCAGCTTATTATCAGTCATTTTTTCTCCTTTTTCTCCTTTTTCTCCTATACCGGAGTACCGTCCCTTGGGGTTCAGGGCCTTCGTCACGGCTTCAAACAATGCATCAAGAGACAGCGGTTTGCGGATAAAGGCCCTGATCCCCAGCCGCAGAGCCGCCTGCTCATCCACCAATTCACTATAGCCGCTGACCATAATTATCGGCAGATCAGACCTGATCTTCAACATCTCCCGCGCCATCTCACAACCTGTCATCAGCGGCATGGTCTGATCGGTAAGAACCAAATCAAAGCTGTTCGGGGCTTCGCGAAAGAGAGCCAGGGCCGCCGTGCTGTCAGTCATACCGCGTACCGTGCATCCCGTCCTTTCTAAGAGCTGGATGCCCAAATCAACGTTAAAGCGCACATCATCGACAAAAAGCACTCTGGCATTTATCTCAGGCAGAGAAAAAATACTATCCTCCTCATTACTCTTATCCTCCGCCCGCTGCTCAATCATAGGCAGATAGACCCTGAACACACTGCCCCTGTTCGTCTCACTATCCACCGTAATCATACCGCCATGGGATTTAATAATACCATGTACCGTTGCTAACCCCAGCCCAGTGCCCTCCTCATGCTCCTTGGTGGTAAAATACGGCTCAAATATTCTCTCCTTTACCTCGGCAGACATACCGCAACCAGTATCACTGACGGTGAGCAGCGCGTAATTACCCGCAGACAGTCCGTTAAAACCCGAGCTGATTTCCTCCTGCCGCAGACCGACCTCAAGCACTCCTCCCGTCTGCCGCATGGCGTGGAAGGCATTGGTACATAGATTCATCAACACCTGGTGAATCTGGCTGCTATCGGCAAGCACCATACCGCATGGCTCAATATGCTGTTTTACCTGAATGGTGGCAGGCAGGGTGCTGGACAACAACTTTACTACCTCCTTTATAAGATGTTGAACCGCCATGGGCCGCAGTTCTTCCTCTAATCCACGGCTGAAGGAGAGAATTTGTTTAACCAGAGCAGCGGCCCGTTCAGAGGCGTTTTTCACCTCCCGCAGGTTCCTATACTGCAAGCTGCCCTCCCGCAGATCCAACAGGGTTAAATCGGTAAAGCCGCTGATCACATTTAAGAGGTTGTTAAAATCATGGGCAATACCGCCGGAGAGGGTGCCAAGGGCCTCCATCTTCTGCATGTGACGCTGATGTTTCTCGGCCTCTTTACGCAGAGTCACGTCTCTAACCAGGGTCAGATAGCCGATAATCCCCTTTTCGTCCTTGGTTCTAACCACCGTACCAATGGTCTCGGTGGGGAATACCGTCCCGTCCCGGCGTTTAAAGTTTATTTCATAGGGACTTAACTGCTCTTTGGCCTCCGGATTAAAACGAATAGAGCCCTGACGCTCAAAATCGGTTTCATCCGCGTATAACATTTTGGTTTTTAAACCGACTACCTCAGAATCAGCATAACCAAACATATTGACAAATCCCTGATTACAGAGCTGAATTCTCCGTTCCGAATCCGCAAAGATAAAGGCATCGGGCACCTCGTTAAAAATCGCCTCAAAGAGCTTGGTCTGCTTCCACAGTCTCTGCTCCATGGTCTTCTGCTCAATCCATAAAGAGATACTGTCCGCGGCCGTCCTGAGCCCTTTGATAT
>DRPV01000068.1 GCA_011330685.1 Desulfobacterales bacterium | reverse complement strand
CCGCAGGCCGCACGCTGTAATTTACGCCAATAAAATAGGCCAGCTTTGTCAATTGTCAAGGAATAAGCATCCCAGAGCATCCTGCTGCACGCCTTTGAGTTCACCAATAATACTCCAGTCGTGGGGGCTCAAACGTGCGGGCGCAGTCAATTTGAATCTTTCTGCCATTATCCTTGACAACATGATAAGTTATGATATACAAGAGCTAAAGTAAGCGCCCCTGAAACGCTTACAGGTAGGGGGTTACATAAAGTTGGGTGTGGTTAATTGATCGTTTACGAGCTGAATTGGATCAGAAACAGCAAAACAAGAGGGTTAAAAATGGCTGGTAATATCTTCAAACAAATATTTTCAGAAGATCCCCACGTTTTTAAGACTATAAGTGAGGTTGACAGGTTTGTCGAACGTAAAACCGGCAAAAAGCTGAAGGTCAAGTTTGTTCACTCAGGGGCAGCAAGTTGTCGTGGAAGTGTCTTCGAGAGAACATCCGGCTCAAGCGCTGACTCTATCTTTACCAAGACCCTTTTTCAAAAATGAATATAGATGAGATCTTTGAGCTTTATCGCAGTAAGTTCGTTCTTGCATACACTGATTATCTGTCACTGACAACATCTAAGCCCGAACAGATTCTTATTGAAGAATCTAATATTCTCTCCCACCTGTCGCAGTATTTCAACTCAGGGATAAGCTGCCAATCACGAGAAAACAACCTGCTGAAAGCGCACAACCACCTGATCAGGGCAACCCTTGATCTTCATAAGCTGACTTGGGCGGATCTAAGGCAAAAACTGGATGGTCTGATTATTTCTGACAGTAAGTCTAGGCTTTGCTTCAATTCCCCGGAGCATGAAGTATTAAAAGAGTATGCGCAGTTCATCGAACTTGCCAAAGACGCCCGTAACTACGAGATGCAAAATATTGGTGACAGGCCGGAAGACACCATTGAGCATTATGAAAAAGTAAACCAGATTGGGTTCCAGCTTCTACAAAAATTCGACACGGTAAAGCACTCAAGAATCACCAGTTTTACCAATATTATCAGAACCAGAGAGTTCTTTTGGGGTGTAGCCGCCAGCTTAGTGGCTGCCGGTATCATCGCCCTGCTTTGAAGCCGTCTGCCGTTTGTTTCACTGGTCACCTAATGGCTGAAACCTGCTTGTTTCTTCATCCCTTCCCTGGCCATATATTTTCCTACAGATATTGCCCCTGCTGAATAAGTTATATTCATCTTTTCAAAAAGCATGGCACAGACCATTTTCTTCAGCAGGAGCGGCAGTTATCCACAGGTGGAGCTGCCTGCCGCATCTTCAATTCAATTTTCAATAATATTGTTAATAATTGTCTAACATTAATATTCACCAGAGGGGGCAGTATATGCCCCTGCCAGATTAAGGTGGGAATCGCGGTGATGGGAATTGCGGCAAGGGCGGCCATGGAGTTTTGAACGGTCTGGAAATCTCCTGCTGTTCCAGACAGACGGCGCTGCATCCGGCCGGGAGCCTCATCCACCAGCCTGAACCAGGGCCAGAATCTGCCCTCCCTCTGACGGGCCAGGGTTCCGGCCGCCAGCAGACAACGCTCAACCCTGGGAGCCGAAGAGTCATCCGCCCTGGGATTGCAGCGCGAGCAGAGGGGAAAGGGAATGAAGGCAATGGAGACTTCGGCCTTTATCTTAAGCGGTAAATCGGCAAGCCCCCGCAAAAAATTGCGGCAATGACGACAGGATAGAGAGCCAATAATGGTCAAACGGTACGGGGCCGAGCTCGACCCAGCAATAAGCTCATAACTCCGGGCGGGGAAATAACTGTTATAATCAGGGTTTACAGTCCGGCTCAGTAAGGGCTCAAGAGCCGATAACGGCATGGCCAGGCTCTTGGCTCCCGGCGTTTCCGCAATCAAAACATAGCCCAGCAACGGAACCAACAACGAAATCAGGACTGGGGCCGGAATGAACCAGGCCGCCCTCCCGGCCTTGAGCGGCGGCGGGGCAAATGTTACTCCCCCGCTTCGCCGATTAACAACAAAATAGCGGCAGACCACAACAAAAAGCAGCAGATGCGAGATATGGACGGTAATGCATAACGGACAGAGCATTACCATATCCCGGTACATTATATAGAGATAAAACAGACTGCCGGCTGCCAGTATAATACTGCCGCATAGTGCAGTAAGCCGAAAGCTCAACTGCCGCCAGCGGGAAGGCGGACAGGCCCAGAGCAGGGGATATACCGCCATTGACCAGACAGCGGCCGGCAGTCCTGAAATCGTTGAAAGGGGATGATTAAGCGCCTCAAGACAGCCGCCGCCGGCAAGGGCGCAAAAATACATGGAGCGGCCCGACACATGCTCCCAAATCAGACCGGCGGCGGCACCGGCGGCAACAATAAGCGCCAGCCGCCATACCACCGTCGGCCAATGGTTTTTTAATTTATTGTAAATAATCAATAAACCACAACAGGTAATCGCCCGCCGAAGGGTAAAGGTTTCAGGGGGCGCTTACTGACAAATTATTTAACGCCCCTGGCGTTATAGCCGTCTTTGACCCATTGTCTTACTCCGCCTTTCAGGAAAAAGTAATCCGTCACCCCGGCCTGACGCAGATAATACTGCAGCCATTTTACCTGTTTCCCAACATTATCAAAAATCAGGATGGATTTCTTAGGCACAGCCTTGCTGCCCTTGTCCAGCAGCGTAACCATGGTATCAAAGGGCATGCTTCTCATTTTGGCAAGCCGTATTGGGGTTGCGCTCCGTTCATTGGCATCACGAACATCAAAAACGGTGTACTTGCCAGATCGGGCCTTCCTGATAAAATCCGGGGCAGCAAGCATTTTTGCCGCCAGTTTTTTACCACTGATAATCTTGGTGGCCACCAGCTCAGCGGTGAGCGGCTTACCAAAGAAAACCGCCCGTTCCGGGTGCTTCATCGCCCAGTGAAAAACCCCGGCATCATAAACCCTGATGTTTTTAAAGCCCCATTTCGCCGCCTTGGTCGTTGCCTTATAACTTTTGGCGCAGGTAATACCATTGCAGTAAAAAATCATGGGGGTTGTCCCGTCTTTACTCCGCAGACCGAGGAGATCCTTTTCCTTCATCTTGCCCACTAAAAAATTATGGGCGCCCTTCATGTGCAAAACCTTATATTCCTTCTTATTACGGGCATCCACGATAATTGCCTTATTGTAGATAGCGGCCAAGTCCTTGGTATCAATGGGCCGCAGGCTGCTGTACTGACTGCGCAGGGGAAACTTAAGGCCATCCTGAGCCCAGCAGGCAGCAACCCCTGCCATTAACAGCACCAAGGTTAGAGACATAATCTGCATACGTTTCATAACAAACTCCTCCTTAATCAATATTATTTAACTATCCACGTCGGGATTATCCAAATCCCCGCCCCTCTCATTGTCGTACTGAACAATTAACCGGCAGTCAGTAACTGCTGCTCCTGCTCAGATGCCGATTCACGAACCGTAAACTGCTGAACCGTATGTACCAGTTCGGCAGAGACTGCCGAATTTTTCTGCATAGCCTGCTCAATACTTTGGACGGCAGTATTAATTTGAGAAATACCGGCATCCTGCTCCGCACTGGCCTGGGAGATTTCCTGCACCAACACGCCACCTCTGGCACTTGACTCATCCACCTCAACAAAAGAGGCCGCAGTATGTTCAACCATCAGTGACCCCTCTTTTACCTTGTCAATAGTTTCTTGAATCAACCCAGCGGTATCATGGGCCGCCTTGGCTGAACGTTGGGCCAGCGAGCGAACCTCTTCAGCCACCACCGCAAACCCGGCCCCGGCTTCTCCGGCCCTGGCAGCCTCAACCGCCGCGTTTAAGGCCAGCAGATTGGTTTGAAAGGCAATCTCATCAATGGTGTTGATAATTTTAGAGGTCTTTTCACTGGCCGTGGTGATATCATCCATGGCCTGCGTCAATTTTGCCATTCCGTCCCTGGCCTTCCGCATTACCGACTGGGTCTGACCGGCCTCATGACTGGCCATGGTTGTATTATCGGTATTCTGGTGTACTATGGAACGTAATTCTTCAATAGAGGCAGAAGTTTCTTCCAGCGAAGCTGACTGAGTAGTGTTGGCGGCGGCAATCTCTTCTGCCGCCTGCCGGGTTTTTAAAATCATCCCGCCCACAGAGGCGGCCATGGAGTTCATAGCCGCCGCCAGGAGCCCCAATTCATCTTTACCTATATCAGACAGGCGGCCGCTGAGGTCGCCGCCGGCAATTCTTTTGGCCATATCAACATCTTTCTGTATTGAGCTACTGATTTTACGGGCAATCATTATGCCTGCAATTATAGCAAGGACAGCCGCTAACAGCAGGGCGGCTGTAGAAATTAGACGGGCTCTTTCATAGTTAAGCCCAGCCGATTCGTAGCGGTTATGCCCTATTTTTTTTATCTTGGTACCAAGAATATCAAGCTGACCAAACAGCGCCTGATAAATTTTATTTTCCGGCCCATTAATCCGGGCCTGAGCGTCATCTTTCATAAAATTCCGACTGTTCTGCAATGACTGGTAGCGAAGTTTCTGGTAACTCTGAAATTTATTTTTAATTGCGGCTACTAAGGGTTTAATTTTCTTGTCACCGGAGATGGTGCTGATCGTGTCCAGATTTTTTATAATATTCTTATCCAGAGCTACAATTTTCTTGTTGATTCCGGCCATTACATCAGGATCATCACTACCGAAATGGGTATATTCCAGAAAACGCACCTGAGCGATACCACTAATCACATGCGACATTATTATAGTTGGCTGCAGATCCAGCTGATACATCTCTTTTGTCTGCCGAAACAATGACCTCATCCCCATTAGGGACAATATATTGACCGCCGCCAGAACGACAACCATACCTACATATGAAAGCACAAGCTTTGTTGCTATTTTCATCCCTCCCTCCTGTCCGTATTCTTTACCCCTGTACCACAGCGTTACACCTTTTATGCTATCACAATTTGTCTCTCTTAATTTATCTTTTTATCTCCCTTTCTCTCCAACCAGTCAGAAACCCCGCATTATCTCCTCATCAACAGGGAAACAGCAGAGAATCATGTTTCGGTTAACATTAAAAAATTTATACTCCGCGTGTTCCCCGTCAGCAAAAACGACATTGGCATCGGTAACGGCCATAAAGGGGGTGTCCTGGATGTTTCGATTCAACATATCCGTAAGACGCAAATTTGGGGGCTGATGAAAAGTGCCCTCAATTTTCGAACCATCTACCAATATCAGCTTGATTCTTACCGGGGTAGTCCTTACTTT
>DRPV01000067.1 GCA_011330685.1 Desulfobacterales bacterium | reverse complement strand
TAAATCAGTGGATAATTGATTGAAGAGTGAGACCTGTTGGGCCTGGAGGGGGGCTAATCGTCTGTCAATACGCTTGGCGGCAGCTCTTCGAACCGATAATATCGGCTTTGAGTGGTAAAATATGTCAAATATTTTTTTGATTAGTCCCACGGTTCTTATTATGATACGTTAAAATTTGGGGTTATCGGGTTGGTGCTGATCTGAAAATATATCATTTATAATCTATAACATGAACCCTTAAATTAATGTATAAACAAGTTTTCATCATGTACTCCTGCCCTGATGGACGTTACGCGGCGCGGACGGGGCGGAGTCTGTCTACGCTTTACAGGTAATCTATGGATTTTACCGGCGAAAGATTTATTCCCGGTCACGGGCTTGAGGCTGAGATTGAACTGGAACACCTGCAAAGGTATTTTGCGGCCCAGGAAATTGTGGCGGGCCGGAGAGTGCTGGATATAGCCTCGGGCGCCGGTTATGGCTCGGCGTTGCTGGCGGAACGGGCGGCTTATGTCTGCGGAGAGGATATTGACTATGAGGCGGTGGCTTTTGCCCGTGAGCGTTATAAGGCCAAGGCCGGGAATCTGGATTATCTACAGGCCTCTATAGGCTCTCTGCCCTTTGCCGCGGCCAGTTTTGAGGCGGTTATCTCCTTTGAGACCATTGAGCATCTTCCCGCTGGTCTGCATGAGGACTTTATGCGGGAGGTGTTGCGGGTTCTGACACCGGATGGGTTTCTGCTTATCTCTACTCCTGATAAGTATATCTATTCGGAGTTAAGGGATTATAAGAATAAATTTCATGTCAAGGAATTCTACCGCCCGGAATTTGAGGACTTTCTGGGCCGCTTTTTCCCTAATATCCGCCTGCTGGATCAGCTTCAGGAGCTGAGCTTTATTCTGACGGATAATAAGGCTGAGTCGTGCCGGGTAAGGCGGCCGGAGAATAAATCTCTGGCTGGTAAATACATAATCGCCCTCTGCGGCCGTCAGGAAATTCCCGATCCCGCGAGACTGGGGAGTGTGATTTTTGACAACGCTGACAGCTATCAAAAAAAGATTAATCGTATTCTGGAGCTGCAGGAAGAAATAGTTGAGAAGAATCGGAATATTGCTGACTGCTGGGATATGATTCATGAGCGGGATGCGGTCATTGAACATATAAATGAAGAGGGCCGGCGGCAGGAGGTAAAACTGGCAGATAAAGAGCGTGATATTGCCCGCTTGCAGGAGAATGTTGATAGGCAGCAGCGGCTGATTACCGAATTATCCGCCTCTTTAAACCATATTCAATCCACCAGGGCCTGGAAGACAATTCAGAAATTATATCGGCTGAAAAATAAACTCCAGGGTTAAATCGTCTGGCTGTAGAGTAAGCAAGTTATGGCACACTGATATTCTTCCAAGGTATATCCTTTGACCGCCATTTATAAATCCCAAAAATAAATCGGCGGCCCACAGTGGGAAGGAGTTTGAAAAGAGAGACCCTCACCGTTCCGGGGGCGGCTCCTTTAAATATCAGTTCTACGGTTACAGATGTATCAGGCTGCAGGGGGATTCCACGATAGGCGTCAACGGCAGGGGTTTTCTTTTCTCCTTGCAGAAAATATATCTGGTTAACTTCTTTGGGAGTATTCAAAACAGTAGTTATGGTGGAGCGGGCATAAGTACTGGACTCATCGTAAAAAGCCAGATATTGAACATGATCTGATTCATTTGTGGCGTTCACCCAAAAAATTAAATCTGCCCCTGATTTAGACACCTTGTTCAGTTTAAAGATGAAACCAAGTGCTTTCTGGGGCTTTACGGATGGTTCTAATTCCATCGTTGTCGTTAAGATTGGCTCGTTGTTTTGCTCCATTAAGAGTGGTTTTGCTTTTATCGGCGATGGCGGCGGCGGTAGTTTTCTCGTAATCTGCCGTTTATACCTGACTGGTCGCAACAAACGCCGTGGTTTATGTTTTTTAGCTTTTTCAACTTTGGGGCGGGCCGCAACTGTATGCGAAGGTGTGGCAGGTGGTATTTCCCTTGCTGTGGCGGCGGTTTTTTTAGCGTCCAGCACGGTACGGACGCGAAAGGCTATCTTAACTCGAATGCTGTCACCTTCATTCATAAAAGACAGTGAACGAACTGCCAAAATTTTGGCATTTGTAATCTGCTGACGTTTAGTTTCGTCTACTAACTTGCCATTAACCACCTCGGCGGTAGATGTATAGTGTTGAATTCGGGCATCATTAAGTACATCATTCAACTCATCCATGACTACTTCGGCTGCTGCTTCAGCAGGTGTTTCAGAACGTTTGACCGTAACCAGACTGGTTTTAATAATTATAGATTCATGTACGCGTTGTTTTGCGGTCAAGTTGGCTTCGGCATTTTTAAAAGTCAATTCAGCCGAATCTTTTTTTAGTCTCAGCACCTCAAGTTCGGAAGCCATCTTGCGCAGCTGGGCCTCTTTTTCGTTAAAGATGGCGACCATAGATTTTTTATCGCTGCGGGAATTGGCGGCTTTCTGCGTTAAATAAGAAATTCTCTCATTGAAAGAAATAAGCTGCTCTCGTTGATTGGCTTTAGCCTGCTGGTTGGCCAAAGCCGCATCTTTAACGATGCCCTTAACCGCGCTCAAATCATATTTCTTTGCTGAATAGCCATTCTGGCTTAGAAACGAGTCCAAATCCTTCATGGAGGAGATGATTTGTGCTTTAATGTTCCGTGCGGCAGTATTTGGTTTAATATTTCCAGTATCAGGGGCTTGAAATGGATAAAGCTCATAGCATTTGATCCGCAGGTAAATGGTTCCCTGTGAACTTTGTACTAAAGGAATAAGCAAGGGGTCTACGCTGTTCCATTTGGCTGTTCCCTCTTCCACATCCTGGATAAAATCGCCGATCATTACACCATTAACGACTTTGGTAAAAGAATGGATAAAATCACCCATTTGTTTTGCCATGAGGGGTGCAGAAGCTATATCTGCCAAGCGCTCCAAACTGTGAGCTGAATTTGTGAAACCCCTGTTGTAAATAACCGCGACAACCGCTTCACCCTGTTTTGTGGTCTTCAACCAGTTCGTCAAGGTTTGTCGCTGTGCCTTGATATCTTGTTTATAACGCAACAGTAAATTGTCAATATTATTAATACCAGCCTTGATGTTATCCACATTTTTTTTAGTTTCTTCATAGTCATAGGATGAGGTCTGGAATTGAGCTGTCAGGTCATCGGCACGTTTTTTGGCTCGCCGGAATTCACTGTTTGCCGCATCAATTGCTGCCTTGTAGGCCGAGTTCTCTTTCTGCCTTTCTTTTTCAACCATGGAGGTATTAATTCGGTCTTCTTCAAGCGTTGAAAAGCCTTTGCGTTTTTCAACGTCGGATTTGATCAGTTGTT
>DRPV01000066.1 GCA_011330685.1 Desulfobacterales bacterium | reverse complement strand
AGGGCAGAAATGGGGGCTGCTTATAGAGAACCCGGCAGAAAATGACCCCGTTCCCACCCTCATAAAATTTTCACGCTGGAGCAGAATATTCAAACCGGTAATGGACTTTATGGGTGTTATTCCCGGTTACCAGGAATTTGACTGCAACGGTCCCTCTCTCTTTTTCTTCATTATTTTCTTTGCCATGCTCATTGGTGACGCGGGATACGGACTGCTATTGCTTGTTATCAGTCTCTTTTTTCTTTATCAGGGCCGCCGTCCGCGGGAGTCTTTTATCCTGCTTGTTATCTTGGCTGCGGCAACCATGCTCTGGGGGGCAGTTACCGGTACCTGGTTCGGCATTGAAGGTATAGAACATACGGCTGTCTTAGGACAAATGGTGCTTCCCGGTCTGGGCGCCTCTGCCCCGGACAGCGCGGACTCTGTAATGCGGATCTGCTTTTTAATTGGCGCGGTGCAGCTTACTCTCGCCCATCTTTGGCTGGCCGGCCGCAAATTCCCGCGGCTTGTGGCGCTGGCTGATATCGGCTGGGCTCTGGTTATGGGGGCAATATATTTTATTGCGCTATTCCTGGTTTTAAATAAACCAATGCCCTCCCTGACCTTTTTATTACTTGGCTCTGGAGCGCTGTTGATTATGCTGTTTAGTGAGCAGACAGAAAGCTTTGCGATACGGGGCATTGCTCAGGCCCTGGCCCGTTCACCGTTAACCATGCTCAGCGGGATCAACAGCCTCTCCGATCTGATTTCATATATACGTCTATTCGCGGTTGGTCTTGCTACCCGGGAAGTGGCGCTGGCTGTAAATCACATGGCTTTGAATGTTGGTTTTGAGACCGTCCTGAGCAGTCTGGCGGCGGTAACCATTTTATTGGTGGGACATGGCCTGAACATTGTGCTTGGGGCTATGGCCATTCTGGTACATGGCGTCCGACTGAATCTATTGGAATTCTCCCGCCATCTTGAGATTAATTGGTCGGGAATTCCTTACACGCCATTTAGCAGAAAAGTGTGAGGGCTCGGTGAGCACCGCCCCTAAAACGCTTACAGTTAAGGGGTTATATAAAGTTGGGTGTGGTTTTGATCGCTTTCGAAAAGAGTGGATTGGATCTTGATGGTATCTGAATGTGAAACTGGCCCGAATTAATTATTAGAAAGGAGGTGCTTATGGATTTAATTAATGCCCTTGGCCAGGGTGGTTTTGTGGCCGCTCTCTGTTTTGCCGCTATGGGCTCGGCTTTTGGCACCGCTATTGCCGGCATGGGAGCTTTGGGAGCCTGGAAAAGATGTTATTTAAATAATAAAACCGCACCCTTTATTCTGATCGCCTTTGTGGGAGCCCCTCTGTCCCAGACCATTTATGGAATGATCCTTATGAATAATTTGAAGACAGCAGGCGGCGCCCCCCTGGCTCTTTTTTTTGCTGGTACCCTGGGGGGAATCGCAATAGGTCTGTCTGCTTATCTGCAGGGCAAGGCTGGAGCTCTGGCCGCCAATGCCCTTACCGAAACCAATAAGGGCCTGGGTAATTATATTATGGTGCTGGGAATTATTGAGACAGTGGCACTCTTTGTAATGGTTCTTTTGATGACGGCGTTTAAATAAAAAGTTGTTGAATAGTTTAATCCTCGTGCGACTCAAAGATAGTTACAAAAAAATTACAAAAAAAAGGGTGGAATGAGTTTTTACTCATTCCACCCTTTTCGTTAGTCGACTGTATTAAGCAAAAATATCAGTCTTCCGGTTCCAGGGCCTTGAAGCGTCCCTCAAGAAACTTCCAGGATTTGTTAACATCCGCCTGGGCTTGAGCCATAAGTTCGTCAGCGTGCTCAGGATTCATCATCTTAAGCATACGGTAACGATTTTCATTTAAGGCGTAATCGGCAAAGGGCATCTCCGGGGCCTTTGAATCGATATGGAGGGGATTCTTGCCTTCTTCCTCCAGCAGCGGGTTGTAACGGTATAAGGGCCAATGGCCGCATTTAACCGCCTTTTGCTGCTGCTGGAGGCCGGTGGCCAGGTTGATGCCGTGATTAATGCAATGGGCGTAGGCGATAATCAGAGAGGGGCCGTCATAGGCCTCGGCCTCGGCTATGGCCTTGGCGACCTGGCCGGGATTGGCGCCCATGGAAACCTTGGCCACATAGATATTACCGTAGGTCGAGAAGATCATGCCGATATCCTTTTTCGGCATTTTCTTGCCGCCGGCCGCGAATTGGGCGGTGGCACTTCTCGGTGTAGATTTTGACATCTGACCACCAGTATTGGAATAGACCTCAGTATCGAGGATCATGACGTTGACATTCTGGCCGGAAGCAAGAACATGATCCAGGCCGCCGTAACCGATATCGTAGGCCCAGCCGTCGCCGCCGAATATCCAGACTGATTTTTTGACGAGATAGTCGGCAATATGGCTGAGACGTTTGGCAATCAGGGAATCGCTGTCCGCCAGTTTATCCTTGAGAGCCGCCACCCGTACCCGCTGGGCATCAATCTCGGTTTGAGTCTTCTGGCTGGCGGTGCTGAGATCATTGGCCATTTTTTTGGTGATGATTTTTTCCGCCACGGCCTTGTCTAATAGTTCTACCGCCTGGGAGGCGAATTTGTTTACCGTGTTCCGCATGCCAAGACCGAATTCGGCATTATCCTCAAACAGGGAGTTGGACCAGGCTGGTCCGCGGCCATCGGCATTTTTGGCGTAAGGCGTGGTGGGCAGGTTGCCGCCGTAGATGGATGAGCAACCAGTGGCGTTGGCCACCAGCAGACGGTCGCCGAACAACTGGGTGACCAGCTTGATGTACGGGGTCTCGCCACAACCGGCACAGGCGCCGGAAAACTCGAAGAGGGGCCGTTTTAACTGACTGCCCTTGACGGTAGAAATATCTATTTCTTCCGGGGAGGCCTCCGGCAGGTTGAGGAAATATTTAACATTAACCGACTCTTTATCGCGCAGGGCATCGGTATTGGTAATCATCTGCAGGGCCTTGGTCTTGGCCGGGCAGGTATCAACGCAAAGGGTGCAGCCACAGCAGTCTTCGGTGAAGACCTGGAGGGTGGCCATACGGCCTTTAAACTGCTTACCCACGGCCTCCACCGTCTTAAAGGACTTGGGAGCCTTTTTAAGATCGGTCTTCTTGCTGATTTTAAGACGAATTGCGGCATGGGGGCAGACTATGGAGCATCGTCCGCATTGGATACAGTTCTCCGGCAACCATTCCGGCACCTTGACGGCGATATTACGTTTTTCATACTGGGTTGTGGCGGTGGGCCAGGTGCCGTCATCGGGGATTTGGGAGACCTTCAGCTCATCACCGTTGCCCTCGATCATGGTGGCGGTAACCTCCTTGACAAACTCCGGGGCATCCTCGGGGACGGTGGCTGGTATTTCATGGCCGTTAACCGTCTTGGGAACCTTGACCTCAACAATCTTCTTGATGGCTCCATCGACGGCGGCGTAGTTCATGTTAACTACCTTGTCGCCTTTCTTGCCATAGGTCTTTTTAATAGCGTCCTTAATGGCCTTAATCGCTTGCTCTTCGGTGAGGATACCGGAGATCATGAAGAAGGCAGTCTGCATAATCATATTGATTCTGGCACCGAGACCCAGGGCCTGGCCTAAACCGATGGCGTCAATAATAAAGAATTTGGCTTTTTTGTCGACGAGCTGTTTCTGAACTTTGGCCGGCAGGTGTTTCCAGACCTGGCCCTTGGAGTAGGTAGTGGTCAGCAGGAAGGTTCCACCTTCCTCCAGTCTGGCCAGCATGTCATATTTATCAAGAAAGGTGAAGTTGTGACAGGCGATAAAATTTGCCTTGTCAATGAGATATGGTGCCACAACCTGGTTTTTACCAAAACGCAGATGACTGGTAGTGATGGAACCTGATTTCTTTGAGTCATAGACAAAATAACCCTGGGCCGAGTTGTCGGTCTCAGTGCCGATGATCTTGATGGTGTTTTTGTTGGCACCAACGGTGCCGTCGGAACCCAGACCGAAGAACATGGCCCGGAAGACATCTTTACCCTCAATACTGAAGGATTTATCATAATCTAAGCTGCTGAACGTTACATCATCATGGGGGCCGACACAGAAATGATTTTTGGGCGCCCAGGAGGCCATATTATCAAATACAGCCTTAACCATGGCCGGAGTAAACTCGGCGGAACCCAGGCCGTAACGGCCGCTCAGGATTACCGGCTGGCAGTTGATTTTGGAGGATTCAACGGCCTCGCCAATAGCGGCCCGGACATCGAGATAAAGAGGCTCACCAGCGCATCCCGGTTCTTTGGTGCGGTCAAGAACGGTGATTTTCTTGACGGTGGCGGGAATGGCGTTAACCATGGCTTTGCAGTCAAAGGGGCGGAATAGGCGGACAATGAGCAGGCCGATTTTTCTGCCGGCGGCAATGAGGTGATCGGCGGTGGCGGCCACGGTCTCGGCGCCGGAACCCATCATTACCACAATTTCTTCGGCATCGGGAGAGCCCTGGTAATCGAAGAGGTGATATTGGCGGCCGGTGAGGGCGGCGAATTTATCCATGGTCTCCTGGACTATATTAGGACAGGCGTTGTAATACTTATTGACTGTCTCCCGGCCGGTGAAATAGACATCCGGATTTTGGGCTGTACCGCGCATCATGGGGCGGTCAGGGGTCAAAGCCCGGTCATGGTGGGCCATCAGCAGATCCTCATCGATCATGTCTGCCATATCGTCTGTGGAAAGCTGTTCCATCTTCTGAATCTCGTGTGAGGTGCGAAAGCCGTCAAAAAAGTGCATGAAGGGGATGCGGCTTTTCAGGGTGGCCTGGGTGGAAATCAGGGCCATATCCTGACATTCCTGGACACTTTGAGAACAGAGCATGGCCCAGCCGGTTTGACGACAGGCCATTACATCACCATGGTCGCCAAAGATAGAGAGGCCCTGGCCGGCCAGGGAACGGGCCGTAATATGGAAAACGGTGGGAGTCAACTCACCGGCAATCTTGTACATATTGGGAATCATCAGCAGAAGTCCCTGAGAGCAGGTAAAGGTGGTACACATGGCGCCGGTGGTTAGGGAGCCATGCAGAGCCCCGGCAACACCGCCTTCAGACTGCATTTGAGTAACAGCCGGCACGGTTCCCCAGATATTTTCCTGGTGGACGGTTTTTTTGGCATCGGCTTCTGCTGCCATGGGTGATGAAGGGGTGATTGGGTAGATGGTGATGACCTCACTGGTGGCGTAAGCCACATGAGTACAGGCCTGATTTCCATCGATGGTAACCATTTTCCGAGACATATTTTCCTCCTTAAAAAATTATTTAAAAAAAGACTTGCGATTTTTTTAACTATAAAAACAAAACTACTAAACTAAACCATGTTGGAGATAATATCCACTAATTTTAGAAAAGCGTTATAGAATTTGGGGATTCATCAGCCCTCCAACATGGCCTTAAGGGCGTGTAAATCTTTCTGGGGGGGAAAATAAACCACCAGATTTTTGTTCCACCGGCTTATCTCATGCTGAGTAAGGAGGACGAGCAGAGCTTGTTTATATTGCGCCAGGGTCTCATAGTCGTGGATGAAATATTCGCCGTAACTGTTCAGGGTGATAATGGTGGAACGTATATTTTTACCGCCGCGGATATCCTGCTTGGCAAAATTAATAATGGCCATGGCCTTGATGAGCCTTTCTGTCTCCAATAATTTCCGGCCTGACAGGTGAGAGAGATCAAAGGGCGGGAAGGTCTCTATGATACTGGCGGCCAAGGCCTGAATATCGCTTAGGTCAATGGGCAGGTAATTTTTGGTGAGATAGAGATGGGTGCCGCTGGTCAGGATGCCGTTAATAATCATCTGGCTCAGGAGGGCAATAAGATGGGTGTTCCGTTTTATCAGGGCGCCTTGATTGTTAATGACCGACTGGTTGTCGAGGCACCCCTGAAAGGCGGCGAATATGTCCTGGCCCTTAACCCGGACAATATGCAGGGTAATATCATGCTGTTCTATCATCTCTCTCGATAGACTCTGGATATACTCGATTTTATTGGGTTTTTTCTGATGGAAGGTGAATAGCTTGCGGCCGAGAACGGCAATATCCTCATCCGTAATGGTCAGCCCGATGCCCTCGCGGGCGAAGGCTCGCATGTACCAGCGCAGTCTCTTATAGGTGGCAATGAGGTAATTATGAATCTGCCGGCCCTCTTTGATTAAATCATGGTAACGCCAATAGCGGAAGTTCTGGTAATGACGAATAGGCTCAGGGAACAAGCCCCAGTCCGCCATTAAACGCATGGTGGTTTTAAGGTGGTCGGCATACCTGGGGCTTCGCCGTTCTGACTCCATGCCCTCTATGGTTTTCAGGAAGAGACTGGCTCGAATAAGATGATCGCGGCGCTGGTTGGTGGCCTCTGTCTGATAAAAATTAACGATGGCCCGGGCCAGAAGGAGATAGGGGTCAATATCATCTAACCCCAGGGGTTTGTCGGCCGGGGCCAACATCTCTGGGAAACATACCAGGCGCTTCAACTGGTCTGAAATCAGGGGATTTTTATCTTTACTGCCCAGGATCAATTCGAGATAGGCAAATTTTATCACTGATTTAAAGGGGCTGTCCAAGGCCTTATTCATCTGCCACAGGCAGGCCCCGAATGTTTCAGCTTTGGGGATTTCGGCGATATAACCCAGGTCAACGAAATTATTGGTATTTACCCGTTCTCTAACCGGTAATTCGTTGACATATTTCTGGTATTCGTCGGCATTTAATTCCGGCGGTATTAACCACCAGAGGGGTAATTTACCGGCCACCAGGATATGAGTCCGGAAAAACTCCTCCTTTAATAAAAGTTTCATGGCCGAACCGGCAGATTCCTCTTCGGCCTTCGAGGCGAAGCTGTTTTCTCTGGTCTCGGTAATGTCCATGATAAAGAGGTGTATTTCGATGCCGTGACCCTCGGCCCAGTTCTCAATTATCTGACATTTACGGCCCAGTAACTCCAAACCCCTGGGGCCTATTTCAGCG
Source organism: Desulfobacterales bacterium (assembly GCA_011330685.1). GTDB lineage: Bacteria > Desulfobacterota > Desulfobulbia > Desulfobulbales > VMSU01 > JAADIV01. The sequence continues at coordinate 8,290 of DRPV01000066.1, read as the reverse complement.
AAATCAACCAAGAGCCAGTAATCACAATCGGATTTGGCGCTTTGCGCCATACTGCCAATGCTGCCGATTGTACTTAATGAGTGGATAAGCGGCTTAACGGCGCTGTCAGTATTTTTTGTTTTGCTTGTTTTGCTTGGTTCGCTCTTGGGAGTAAATCGGGGGAAATAGCGTTGTATGATGTCCCGGTTAATTGCTTTTCGGGGATTAAAGAGGTGAATACCGCATGGACTTTCATCCTTGCCGTCCTTTATATATCCCGGCAGTTCTGGAGTATTGTAGTGAAGGAGATAGGGAATAACCTTGAAGAAAAATACAGCGGTACTCTCATTGAATTTAAGGGCTTTAAACTTTCTGGCTTGATTATAGGCCAGATAACGGTTTATACGGTCTTTAAATGTCATGCACTTTGAATGGCCTGAGTCAGCCGGACAGCCTCTTTTGTTTTTTTGACATTATGAACCCTGATAACCGCAGCCCCGCGGCTGACGCAGAGTGCGGCTATGGCCGCAGTGGCACAGTCACGATCAATATTTTCGCCCAATAATCTGCTCATAAAAGATTTACGGGAATGGCCCACGAGGACAGGACAGCCAAGCTCCTGATAATCCCGCAACCGGTTGAGAATGGTGAGATTATGAGCCATGGTCTTGCCAAAGCCAATGCCGGGATCAACGATAATTTTTTCAGGGGCTATGCCGTTGGCGGTCAGCCATTGAAGGCGTTGGCGGAAAAAATCCAAGGTATCCTCAATAATATCGTTATAGGCCGGGTTTATCTGCATATCAGCCGGTTTGCCCTGCATATGCATAATGATTATCGGGGCGGCTTGGGTTCTGGCCACCTCCAACATCTCGGCGTCAAAACGCAGGGCGCTGATGTCGTTAATGATATCAGCACCGGCCTTAATTGCCTGGCGCGCCACCTCGGCCTTTGTGGTATCAATGGAGATGGGAATGGTTGACTGGCCGCGAAGAATCCTGATGGCCGGAATTACCCTTGCTAATTCTTCATGAAGAGTAACGGGTTCGGCAAACGGCCGGGATGACTCACCGCCGATATCAATAATGTCCACCCCGGCGCTCAGCATCTGCCGCCCCTGGGCGGCTATGGTCTCGGTGGTGGTAAATTCGCCGCCATCGGAGAAGGAATCCGGGGTGACGTTGATAATCCCCATGACCCGGCCGGCACCCGGAGATAAATCCAGATTATGACCGCGAATGGAGAGGTTCACGAGGCGGCGCTTTCCTTATCACTCTCTTTATTATTATCCGCCTCTTCACTTGTCCCGCTGTTCTTTTTGGCCATGATTTTGGCGATATCCTCTTCACCCAGGGTCTCACGGTCAAGAAGTTCCTGGGCCAAAACCTCCAGGGTCGGTTTATTCTCGGTGAGGAGGGCAATGACGTCTTCATGGGCGGCCCGCATCATGTTCATGACCTCATTATCTATTTTAATGGCAGTATCTTCGCTGTAATCACGATGTTGGGAGATCTCCCGGCCCAAGAATATCTGTTCCTCTTTTTTACCAAAGGTCAGCGGCCCTAATTTATCACTCATCCCCCATTCGCAGACCATCTTGCGGGCCAGTCCCGAGGCCCGTTCAATATCATTGCCGGCTCCGGTGGTGATCTCGTGAAAGATAATTTCTTCAGCTACCCGGCCGCCTAAGAAAATGCGCAGATTGTTTAAGAGGTACGAGCGGGCGTGGGTATATTTATCGCTGGTGGGGAGCTGCTGGGTCAGGCCCAGGGCCTGGCCTCTCGGAATGATAGTGATTTTATGTACTGGATCAGTACCGGGCAGGAGCAGGGCCACCAGGGCATGTCCAGCCTCGTGATAGGCGGTTATTTCCTTTTCTTTTTCAGTGATAATCATGCTTCGCCTTTCGGCCCCCATCATAACCTTATCCTTGGCCTCATCGAGAAAGGCCATGGTTACCTGGTTTTTGCCCTTTCTCGCTGCCAACAGGGCCGCTTCATTAACCATATTCTCCAGATCGGCCCCGGTGAACCCAGGGGTACCGCGGGCGATTACCTTAAAATCCGTATCGTCGGCAAGGGGAATCTTTTTGGCGTGCACCTTTAAAATCAGCTCACGCCCCCGGACATCCGGCGGCGGCACCATTACCTGACGGTCAAAACGGCCCGGTCGCAGCAGGGCAGGATCCAGGACATCCGGACGGTTAGTGGCCGCGACAATAATTACCCCGTCATTGGCCTCAAAACCATCCATTTCCACCAGAAGTTGATTCAGGGTCTGTTCCCGCTCGTCGTGACCGCCGCCCAAGCCGGCCCCCCGATGGCGGCCAACGGCGTCAATCTCGTCAATAAATATTATACAGGGGGCATTTTTTTTACCCTGAGTAAAGAGATCACGGACTCTGGAGGCCCCGACCCCGACAAACATCTCTACAAAATCGGAACCGGAAATAGAGAAAAACGGCACATCCGCCTCCCCGGCAATGGCCTTGGCCAGCAGGGTCTTACCGGTACCGGGAGGGCCGGCTAACAGGACGCCGGTTGGTATTCTCGCTCCAAGGTCGGTAAATTTTTTGGGTTCGCGCAGAAAGTCAATAATTTCGGAGAGCTCTTCCTTGGCCTCTTCAATGCCGGCGACATCCTTAAAGGTGACAAGGGTCTTTTCCTTATCCATGGTTTTGACCCGGCTTTTACCAAAGCTCATGGCCTTGCCGCCGCCGCCCTGCATCTGGCGCATAAAAAATACCCAGACTCCGATGAGCAGTAACATGGGGAACCAGGAAACCAGAATGGTTATGTACCAGGGGGTTGATTCGGCCTGTTTGGCGCGGATATTGACCCCGGATTTACGGAGGAGGGGCATCAGGCCGGGGTCATTGGGAACGACAACGCGAAAACTGGTGCCGCCCTGGACTGTGCCGGTAATAATATGATTCTGAACGACTATTTTATTGATCATGCCGGAGTTAACGCTGGAAATAAAATCACTGTAACTCATCTCATTGACCTTGGTCTGCGGTTTGTTAAAGAGATTAAAGAGCAGAATCATGGTCAGGCCGATCATTAACCACATTGATATATTTTTATAGAAAAGATTCAAATTATGGTCTCCGGTTATCTTATTGTTATTGTCAGGCCTCTACCTGAATGGTCACATTATAGATTATATGAAAGTCACCTGCCAGGGGTGTTTGCCTTTGCTGTGACTTTTATGTTTTGTTGTGCCTAAGAAGAGGGCATGGATATTAGTAATATTAAGATGCTTAAAAAAAATCAAAAATAATTTTGCAGGGCTTCCACCTGCATTTCCTCGTTCTGGAGGGTGGCAATGGCCATGGTCATCGCTTCGGCCCCAGAGGTGGTGGTGGTGTAGGGAATGTGGTAGTCTAAGGCGCTGCGTCTGATGGTGTATGAGTCTTCCGTGGTTCTGTTCCCCATGGAGGTATTGATTATCCACTGAATTTTATGATCCTGAATTTTGTCCAGGATATGGGGGCGGCCCTCGGAAATTTTGTTTATCTGCCGGCACTGGACTCCATGGTCATTTAAAAAATTGGCTGTATTCAGGGTGGCTATAATGGTAAATCCCATATCAACCAGCTTTTTGGCAGTTGGAATGATATGCTCCTTATCGTTGTCACGCAGGCTGATCAGGACGTTGCCCGATTTTGGTATGGGCTGGCCGGCGGCAACCTGGGCCTTGGCAAAGGCCATACCCAGGTTTTTGTCAAGGCCCATTACTTCACCCGTTGATTTCATCTCCGGGCCCAGCAGGGTATCGACATTGTTAAAGCGGTCAAAGGGAAAGACTGCCTCTTTAACGGCATAATGACTTATTTCAACCTCTCGCGCAAGGCCAAGATTCGCAAGCGTCTCTCCCATCATGACTTTTGTGGCCAGTTTTGCCAGGGGAACTCCGGTGGCTTTGCTGACAAAGGGGATGGTACGTGAGGCCCTGGGGTTTACCTCAATAATATAGAGGCTTTCATCCTTGACGGCGTACTGAATATTCATCAGGCCCACAACCTTGAGCTCCAGGGCCATGGCCTTGGTAGCTCTGGTTATGGCCTCTTTCATGGCCGGAGAGATGGTGTGGGCCGGCAGAACGCAGGCGGAATCTCCGGAATGAATACCTGCCTCTTCAATATGCTCCATAATGGCACCGATAATGGTGGCTTTACCGTCACTTATGGCATCAACATCAATCTCAATGGCATCCTTTAAAAAGCTGTCAATGAGGATGGGATGCTCAGAAGAGACATCAATAGCGCTCTGCATATATTCTATTAGATCTTTTTCATTATAGACAATCCGCATGGCTCGGCCGCCGAGGACATAAGAGGGTCTGACCACTACGGGATATTTGATCCGCCTGGCTATCTCAATGGCCTCCTCGCGGTTTAAGGCCGTATCGTTTTCCGGCTGTTTCAGGTCTAATTTTTGCAGGAATTGTTGAAAACGTTTTCTATCCTCGGCCCGGTCGATACTATCCACTGAGGTGCCTAAAATGGGAACTCCGGCTTCGGCCAAGCTGGCCGCGAGATTCAAGGGGGTTTGACCGCCGAATTGGACAATTACTCCGTCCGGCTTCTCCTCATTGATGATGTTCATGACATCCTCGGTGGTAAGAGGCTCAAAATAAAGTTTATCCGAGGTGTCGTAATCTGTACTTACGGTCTCCGGGTTGCTGTTGACCATGACACTCTCAATTCCCAGTTCCCGGAGGGCAAAAGAGGCATGTACGCAGCAATAATCAAACTCAATACCCTGGCCGATCCGGTTGGGGCCGCCGCCCAGGATTACCACCTTCCTTTTATTGTTGGGCCGGGACTCATTTTCTGCTTCGTAAGTGGAATAATAATAGGGCGTGAAGGCCTCAAACTCGGCGGCACAGGTATCCACCAGTTTATAAACGGCCCGGCAGTTGGTTTGGCGGCGCAGATCGCGGATGTCTTCAGCGGTGGTGCCGGTAATAAAGGCCAGTTGCCGGTCGGCAAAGCCATACTCCTTGGCTCGGCGTAATAAGGGCTGGAGTCCGGAGAAGCCGGCGGTTTTAATCTCACCTTCCAAGTCTATAATCTGTTTAAGATTATTAAGAAACCAAGGGTCAATCAGGGTGAGCTCGTGAAGACGGCTGATGGTCATCCGGCGGCGCAGAGCTTCGTAGATGTGAAATATGCGCTGAGAACTGGGGGTGTTTAAGGCATGATCCAGGTCAACTTGATCCAGATCCTGATGGTTAAAACCGGCATCACCGCCAAAGCCGTGACAACCCGTTTCAAGAGAGCGCAGACCCTTCTGAAAGGCCTCTTTAAAGGTGCGGCCAATGGCCATGGTTTCACCGACTGATTTCATGGCGGTGGTGAGAATATCCTCGGTCTCGGGGAATTTCTCAAATGTCCAGCGGGGAATTTTGACCACACAATAATCAATACTGGGCTCAAAGGAGGCATATGTCTCACGGGTTATGTCATTTCTGATCTCATCAAGGGTATAGCCCACGGCCAGTTTAGCGGCAATCTTGGCAATGGGGAAGCCGGTGGCCTTGGAGGCCAGCGCCGAGCTTCGTGATACCCTGGGGTTCATCTCTATTACCATCAACTCCCCGTCAGCTGGATTGACGGCAAACTGAACATTGGAGCCGCCGGTTTCCACTCCTATTTCACGGATAATGGCCAGGGAGGCGTCCCTCATCATCTGGTATTCACGGTCGCTCAGGGTCTGGGCCGGGGCCACGGTGATGGAGTCGCCGGTATGGACGCCCATGGCATCAAAATTTTCAATGGCGCAGACTATTACTACATTGTCCTTTCTGTCCCGCATGACTTCGAGCTCATACTCCTTCCAGCCCAGCAGGCTGCGCTCCAGCATAATCTCGGTATTCATACTGAGATCCAGGCCCTTCTCGCACAGTTCCCTCAGCTCTATGCCGTTATAGGCCACGCCGCCGCCAGTGCCGCCCAGGGTAAAGCTGGGGCGGACAATGATGGGAAAGCCAATACGTTCCTCGGCCGCTGCAATCTGGTTTATGTCGGTTACAATGGCACTTTCCGGAACCTTAAGCCCGATCTTGCGCATGGCCCGTCGAAAGGACTCGCGGCCCTCCGCCTTACGGATAATATCGGCATCAGCGGCCAGCATCTCCACCTGGTATTTGTCGAGTATACCCTGCTCGGCGGCCTTCAGGGCGGTATTAAGCCCTGTCTGGCCGCCAAGGGTCGGCAACAGGGCGTCAGGTCGTTCTTTTTCGATGATCTTGGCCAGTATCTCCGGGGTTATGGGCTCAATATAGGTTTTATCGGCAATCTCCGGATCAGTCATAATGGTGGCGGGGTTGGAGTTGATGAGTATCACCTCATAGCCCTCTTCTTTAAGGGCCTTTACCGCCTGTGTGCCTGAGTAATCGAATTCGCAGCCCTGACTGATAATAATGGGGCCTGAACCTATAATAAGTATTTTCTTTATATCTTGACGTTTCGGCATGGAGTTTTATGTAAAATTAGTCTTGTTGTTCAGCATGTTGGGCCTGACAGACCGGATTCAGCAGCTCATCATCTCTATAAAACGGTTAAAGAGATAAACCGAATCGTGGGGGCCGGGGGCATTCTCTGGGTGATATTGGACGGAAAAGGCAGGGTGAGTCTTATGCCGCATTCCCTCGAGGCTGTTATCGTTCAAGTTAATATGGGTACATTCAACCTGAGCCGGGTCGAGACTCTTTATATCAACACAGAAGCCGTGGTTCTGGGAGGTGATTTCCACCTTGCCGGTGGCCAGATCCTGTACCGGCTGATTGGAACCGCGGTGGCCGAATTTTAGTTTATAGGTAGAGGCGCCAAAGGCCAGCCCCATAATCTGGTGGCCGAGACAGATGCCGAAGATCGGCCGTTTGCCCAATAAGGATCGGACAGTATCTACCACATCAGGGATGCCTGCCGGGTCGCCGGGGCCGTTGGTCAGGAATATACCATCGGGATTCAGGGCCAGTATGTCCGCGGCTCTGGTGGCGGCCGGCAACACTAAAATCTGGCAGTTAAGGTCATGAAGGATTCTCAGCTGGTTATATTTAAGGCCGAAATCAAGGGCCGCTACCTTAAATACCGGTTTGGAGGCGGTGAAGGAGGCTGCCGCCTGCGGGCCGCCCTTGCCCCAAAGATATGGTTCCCGGCAGCTGACCTCGCTTACCATGTCATGCCCCACGAGGCCGGACCATGATTTGGCTTTTCTGACGAGCGACTCCGGATCAGGGTCAAGGGTGGATACCGCGGCCCGCAAGGCCCCGGCCTGCCTGATATGTCTGGTAATGGCACGGGTATCCAGCCCCTCAACCCCCAGCACCTTTTTATTCTGGAGAAGATCGGCAAGGGGAGCGGTTGACCTGAAATTACTCGGAAAGGGGCAGTATTCCTTCACAAAGAACGCCCCTGGGTGCAGGGCGGCAGATTCCATGTCCTCATTATTAATACCGTAATTACCGATGAGCGGGTAGGTCATGGTGACCATCTGCCCCCTGTATGAAGGGTCGGTGAGGATCTCCTGATAACCCGTCATCCCGGTATTAAAGACAATTTCGCCTACGGCCTCGCCGGCTCCGGTAAAGGAGCGGCCAGTAAAAATTCGTCCATCTTCAAGAGCAATAATTGCTTTCATATTCTTTCATATTATTTGTTAATTGATTCCCTGATTAATCATTCAATAGTGAACTGAATTTAACTCGTCAGGCTGCTGCGGAGCGTATTTTATAATTAAATCCACCTGCCGCCGGGCAGCGCCCTGTTGGGCATTGGCGGCCCGCAAGGCAGCCTGACAGAATTTTCGGTATTCATGCTTGTGACTGTTGAAATATAATATACGTTCCTCTAATTCCGCCCCGGAGGCGACTTGAAAGCCAGCCCGCTTTTCGAGAAGAAGGGCGGCCGCGTCAGCAAAATCATCCATATGGGGGCCAAAAAAAGGCGGTCTGCCCTGAACCGCCGCCTCCATAATATTATGCCCGCCTTTGGCGGTCAGACTGCCGCCGCAGAAGATGAAATCGGCCTTGGCATACAGGCTGGTAAGTACCCCCATATAATCAAGCAGAATTATATCCGCCGTTCTCGTATCTGTGCTTAGTTCACTGAACTTTTGAAACTTAAGGCGGTGTTGATTGAAAAGTTCTTCCAGAACCGGAAGTCTCTCCAGATGTCTTGGGGCTATAATGGTGAGCAGACCCGGTAACTTGAGACATAAATGCTGATGAATATCAATTAAGATCTCTTCCTCACCGCTATGGGTGCTGCCTGCCACCAGGATTATTTGCCCAGGCCGGGTTT
>DRPV01000065.1 GCA_011330685.1 Desulfobacterales bacterium | reverse complement strand
CCCACCGGGGTCTTGATGCCGGTGGAAAGCATATCGATTCTGGTCTTGATGGGCATGGTCCAGGCGTTGGTAAGCCCTGGAAATTGAATGGCGTTGTTTAATTCTTCGGTCAATTTAGTCATGCTGATGGGAACCATGTCCGGCAGCAGTTTGCGGGGCAGCCACTGAGCCCAGGACGGCCAGTTCTCATAAAAACGCCGAACTTTATGATGGGGCCAGGCGCTTTCCGGCTTGAGCTGGATGGTGGTCTCCATCATACTCAAGGGCGCCGGGTCGGTGGCGGTATCGGCCCGGCCCGCCTTGCCGAATACCGATTTAACCTCTGGAAAGGAGGCGATGATACGGTCGGTCTGCTGCAGGAGCTCCTTGGCCTTGGTGATGGAGATGCCGGGCAGGGTAGTGGGCATATAGAGCAGATCGCCCTCATTTAAAGGCGGCATGAACTCCGAGCCTAACTTACTGAGGGGCCAGGCGGCTGAGATGGTAATCAAAACAGCAATTAAGAGGGTGGTCTTGCGCCATTTAAGGACTATATCAACCACCGGCAGATAGATAAAGGCCAGCAGGCGGTTGATGGGATTTTTCTCCTCCGGTCTGATTTTGCCCCGGATAAAAAGGCCCATGAGTACCGGAATCAGGGTAATGGAGAGAAAGGCGGCCGCGCCCATGGCATAGGACTTGGTAAAGGCCAGGGGTTTGAACATCCGGCCCGACTGGCCGCCCAGCGTGAAGACCGGGAAGAAAGAGACGGTGATGACAAGGAGCGAATAAAAGAGACTGGGGCCGACCTCGGCCGCCGCCTCCTGAATTACCTGCCAGTGGGGCTTTCTGCCCTTATTATGTTCAATATGCTTATGGGCGTTTTCAATCATGATAATGGCGGCGTCAATCATGGCGCCAATGGCGATGGCAATACCTCCTAAGCTCATGATATTGGCGTTAATCCCCTGGGCGTACATAATAATAAAGGCGATGAGAATGGCAATGGGCAGGGTGATGATGGCCACCAGGGCGGATGGCAGGTGAAAGAGGAAGATCGCCGTTACCACCGCCACCACGATACTCTCCTCAATGAGCTTGCTGCGCAGGGTATCCACCGCCCGGTCAATGAGTCCGGAACGGTCATAGACCGTTTTGATGGTCACGCCGGCCGGCAGCCCCATCTTCAATTCCGCTAATTTTTTCTTGACCCGCTCAATGGTTTTGAGGGCGTTACCGCCGTAACGCATGATGATTACGCCGCCCACGGCTTCGCCCTGACCATTCAGGTCAGCCAGACCGCGCCGCAGTTCCGGGCCTATCCGCACCTGGGCCAGGTCGCGGAGGAGGATGGGGGTGCCGTTTTTGTCGGTGCCCACCACCACCTCTTCAATATCCTTTTTGGACTTGAAATAGCCCAGACCACGCACCATGAACTCGGTCTCGGCCATCTCCACCAGCCGACCGCCGACATCGTTATTACTGCGCTGGATGGCCTTTTTAATCTGGGCGATGGTGATATGATAGGCCAGCAGCCGATCCGGGTTTATTACTACCTGATATTGCTTGACATAACCGCCTATGCTGGCCACCTCGGCCACGCCTTTGACGCCGGTTAAGCCGTAACGCATATACCAGTCCTGAATGGAGCGTAATTGCTGAAGATTATGATTTTTGCTCTGCAGGACGTATTCATAGACCCAGCCGACGCCGGTGGCATCAGGCCCCAGGCTGGGGCTGACCCCCTTGGGCAGCAGATGGGCGGCGGAGTTCAGATATTCCAGCACCCTGGAGCGGGCCCAGTAGAGATCGGTGCCGTCCTTGAAAATTATATAGACAAAGGAAAGTCCGAAAAAGGAGTAGCCCCGTACCACCTTGGCGTAGGGTACGGCCATCATCTGGGTGGTGAGCGGATAGGTTACCTGATCCTCCACCACCTGGGGGGCCTGGCCGGGATATTTGGTCAGGATAATAACCTGGACATCGGAGAGGTCAGGAATGGCGTCTAAGGGGATATTGCGCATGGCGTAAATACCGCCGGCGATGATAAAGGTGGTCAGCAGCAGCACCATGAACTTATTACGGATAGAGGCATTGATAATTTTTTCAAGCATAACGGGCTCCCTTAAAAGAGGTCTTTGAGATTTTCTTTTTTACTGGCCTTGGGAGCGGCTGGCATCTTCATTTTCATCTTCTTATTTTTCTTCTTGTTGTTGACCTCCAGCATGCTTTGCACTGCTGCCCGGAGGTTGCTTTCTGAATCCAGCATGAACTGGGCCGAGGTGACCACCCGTTCATTTTCCATAAGACCCTGACGAACCTGAACTAAACCGTTCTGGCCGGCGAGCCCGGTTTTGATTCGGCGGGGTTTAAATTTACCCTTGCCGAGAGCGATAAAAACAGTCTTGCTGGTGCCGGAGTTGATAACGGCGTTTTCCGGGATGGTGAGGACGTTATGCAGTGGTCTGGTCATGATCTCGACGTTGACGTACATCTCTGGTTTAAGAACCATTCCAGGGTTGGCGAATTCCATCCTGGCCTTCAATGTCCGGGTTTTGGCCTCCATATAGGGGTAGAGAAAGGTTAATTTACCGTATAATTTGCGGCTGTCGCCAAAGGGCAGGGTAACGATGGCCTTTAGTCCTTTCTTCACCCAGGGGAGGTCGGATTCATAGATGTCGGCGTTAACCCACACCCTGGAGATGTCTGATATGGCCAGCAGCTCGGTACCGGCCTTGGCGTATGTGCCTTCGCTGACATCCTTGCGGGTAATGATACCGCTGTAAGGGGAGTAGATGGTGATGGTTTTCTGCACCTTCTGATTCTTTTCCAGGGCCTCAATCTGTTGTTTTGAGACATCCCAAAGCTCCAGGCGGCGGCGGGCCGCTGCCAATAATTGTCTGGCACCCTGGGCAATTTCCGGAAAGGAATTATTGGCCAGGGCCTTTTTATTGTGCAGGGCGAGGAGGAATTCCTGTTGAGTACTTACTAACTCTGGGCTGTAAATCTTTAACAGCGGTTCCCCCTTTTTTATCTTCTGCCCCTTTTGGTTGGCATAGAGCTTTTCCACCCAGCCGGAGATTTTGGTGTTAATGGAGTATTGGAGCGGTTCTTCATAGCGCACCAATCCCACGGTATGAATGACATGGCTCAGGTCGCGTTTCTTGACCAGGACAGTGCGAATTCCCATATCTTGAATGGTCACCGGATCAATGCTGATTGTCGATCCGCTCTGCGCCTCATCTTCATAGACCGGTACCAGATCCATGCCCATGGGCGATTTACCGGGGCTGTTGCGGATATAGGTGGGATCCATGGGGGCCTTCCAGTATTTAATTTTTCGCGTGCTCTTTTTTTGGGAGGCCTGGGCACCAGGTGTCTGAAAAGAGGGTGGTATCGCGCCGCTGAAAACGATAAAAACGGCGCAGAAAAAGGCGGTGATATGGTATTTGTTTATAGTCGGCATAGCTTGTCCTTAGGGCCCCTAAATGGGAAATATGGTTTATGAGTAACCGCTCACCTGCACCCCATTTTCGTCCGTTTTGCCCTCCTCACGTACAGGGTGTACAGACTCGGAGGTCAAAACGAACAAACCTGTGGCACATCTGAACGGTTACAGTTTAGAGGTGAGGGTCATTTGTTGCCTCTGCTGAACGGTTACGTTTATGATATGGAAGTAACCCTCTATGATTACGTAACTATTTCGGTGGATACCTAAAAATAGCCACTATACTGTAGCTGTTCAGCAGCACCCCAACTTGGGATTTACGTAACCGTTCCGCAGAGGCAACGAATTACCCTCAACTCGTAAACTGTAACCGTTCAGATGTGCCCCAGGTTCGTTCGTTTCGGCCTCCGAAGCGTACCCGTTGTACGTGAGGGGGACGAAACGGACGAAGATGGGGTGCAGGTGAATGGTTACGGATTTACGTCTACCTTGTCTTGAGGTACTGCTGAACAATTACAACGAGTTTACACCGCTGGCGGCCTCTAACCGGGCAACATCATGCGCGGAGTCGCTGGCGGCCCGATAATAATCAATCTCATAACGATACAGAGTCATGAGATTATCGAGGAGGGTGAGGAATGAGACTTTGCCCTCCTGATAGGCACCCATGGAGGCCTCAAAACTCTGATTGGCCTGGGGAATGATGCCGGTCTTGTAAAGTGTTGCCTGGCGTTGATTTTTTCGCATGTCATTTAGGGCATCGTTGATTTCAAAGGCGGTTCGGCTCTTGAATTTTTCATATTGGCGGCGCACCAGACGCAAACCGGCTTCGGCCCCGGAGAGGGCGGCATCCCGTTTGGCTTGGAACAGGGGAATATTCATTCCAATCTCGACGGCCGCGAAATCCGTGCCGTTGGAGACGGTGCCGATGGGCTCCCGGAAGGTATAGGCCACTCCGGCCTTGAAATCCGGCCGGTAATTGAGACGGGCCAGATTGATTTTGGCTTGATAACTGGCCATCAGGGCCTTATAGGCGGTGAACAGCGGCCGTTTTGTAAGGGCCTGGCGCTGAAGTTCGGCGCTGCTCGTGGTCATGGGCCGCGGCTTAAGAGCGGCCGGTACCGGCAGCTTATGATCTGGAGCCTGGTTGAGCAGGGTATTCAGGCGGGCCATGCTGGTATGACGTTTCTGGCTCAGTTGCAGGAGCTGGTCGGTGAGCCGGGAATGCTCTACCTGGGCCTTGAGGACATCCTGCTGCAGACCGCGGCCGACCTCGTAATTGGTCTCCGTCAGTTTGATGAAATCCTTTATAAGAGCCGCTTTTTTGCGGGTAATCCCAATGGATTTATCAATAAAGTAGAGATTATACCAGGCGTCTTTAACCTGACGGCTTAAACTGAGACGTTGATCCTCGTATACCCCTTTGTACCAGAGGGCCAGTTGCCGGGCCGCGTCCTCTTTGGCACCTAATTTGCCGGGAAAGGGGAATTTCTGGCTCAATTTAATAACCTTGCCCGTCATGGGGGTCTCGTCGGCCCGGAATTTATCAACTGGATAATTATTAAGGGCGATGGACAATAAAGGGTCGTCTAAAGAGGCGGCGGGAATGATCCGGGCTCTGAACATCTGCCACCGAGCCCTGGCACTTAAGAGACCGGGATTCCGGGCCAGAGCGGTGTTGACAAGGTTATTGAGAACGGAATCCTGCCTCTTCTCCCTCTCGGCCGCTTGGGCGTTGAGGGAAAGAGCCAAGGTTATAAACAGTATGGAGGCGGTTAAGCTTTTGATTTTCATTGCGGCCTTTTGGCATAAATTTTCTGCCGCAGTTTGTTTAGGCGCACCCGCATACGCTGTAATTCGCCTAAAGTGGTATTCGGGTTCCAGCGGGCCTCGCCGTATTCAAACTGCAGGTCGTTTAATTTCTTACGCTGGTTGCGGGTCTCGTTGAAAAATT
>DRPV01000064.1 GCA_011330685.1 Desulfobacterales bacterium | reverse complement strand
GATTTTATATCTTGTTATCACGATGAATTCCCAATTATAGGCGCTGGTATTTAACAACTTACTTATAAGTTTATACAAATAATTTTGTTAAAGCCAACTTTTTTATTTCCAGCGTTGCTCATACATGGTCATCAGCCGGGATACGGCCAGCTTGTTTAAACGATTCGCCTTTTTGTTATTGCCCTCGGATTCATAGATATTGGCCAGGGCGATAATGACCTCCAAACGGGGGTGGGGAGCGATAAAGGCATTTTCCAGGATGCCTTTGGCCTTTTTTATTTTCTTCTGACCGTAATAGCTTAATCCCAGACCGGCCATGGCGCTATCGGAATCTTTGTTGATACCTTGGGCTTTTTTAAAGGCGGCTTCGGCCTTATGCCATTTTTTCTGGGCGATCCGGACAAATCCCAGCTCTGTATAGGCATTTATTTTATTGGGCATAATCTTGACTGCGGTGCTGAATTCCCGCACCGCCTGATCGTACATCTTCTTGGTGGCCATGATCCGGCCGTAATTAATCCGCCTGATATACTCCTTTTCTTCCTTACTGACTTTGACGTTGGTTCTTGGAGCCAGGGCCTTTAACAATTGTTTTTTTGTCCATTGGCCCAGGAGGAATTTTATATTACCATCAATAATTTCTCGAATATTATAGGTGTAGGGGATTACCTCGTTTAATTCTCCTTTGCTGTTGGTCAGCACCACGAGCGGCATCATGAACACTCCGTAGTTATCTGACACGGCTTTGGATGTATCATTATAAACCTTAATATGAGCGGCCGAAGAACGCATATAGTGGACAACTGTATTTTGATCTTTGTTGTCACAATATATGCCGATTATGTTAACAGCTTCGCCATATTTATTGGCGAGCTCTGAGAGGGCGTTTAACAGAGCCAGTGATCTTGTTTTGCGGAAATTGGGGTGGATGGAAAAGAACATCATCAGGGTTGGTTTACCGTGGCCAGGAATTATGGTTATCGGTCTGCCGCCCTGGATGGGGGGAAGTCTGAAGGCCGGCAACCGGTCTCCGGCCTTGTAGTTACGCAGGGTGGCATTCTGCCCCAGGGCGGCCTGGGCCCCGTGAGTAAAAAAGTTTGTAAATACAAGACAAAATAAGGAAAAAAATAAAATAACTTTAGCTGACATCTTAATCATATCCTCTATTTTTTAGTAATTACTTTCGTGTTGTATATGGTCGGCGCTGCTCAAGCTGTCAATGATAGCGCTCCATTAACCACACCCAGGCTCATATAACCCCATCATTGTAAGCGTTTCAGGGGCGCCGTCCTGTGCACGTTCCAAGCCTTCGGTTATACATCGGTATATCGAAGGCTTGGAACGTGTGCAGGGCGGTGTTCATGGGACGCTTACCTGTCAATGGCTGTATTGCCGCGGCCTATGGCAGCCGGTGACACAGCGCCCGCCAGTGGCGGTCTTGGTGAATTTTATATTAACCTTGAAATGCTTTTTAAAGACGAATGACCGGCGGATGTGTTTTTCCTGATCCGAGGCGTGAATATCATGGCATGATTTGCAGTAGCGGCTCTTTTTCTTGTTATTGACATGAACGAAATGGAGATTGGTCGTGCCGTTACGAAATCCGGTTTCGATGCTGTGGGGATCGGTAAAAACCCTTTTATTATGGCAGTTAAAGCAGAGCTTGAATTTGTCTAAACTGAAGACCCCCTGAAATTTGGTGGAGAAGGGGGCACGTAATAACATCTTGTATTTGCTGCCATGCACCAAATGACATTGTACGCAGCTCCCGCTTCTTACCGGGCCGTGTTTATAAAGGCTGTTCTTTATCTTTTGGGCTATCTTCTTGTGGCATGAAAAGCATAAGTCTTCGGGGGCGGCCCTTAACTGCTTGGGAAAGTTGGTGGAGTGCGGGGTGTGGCAGGTGACACATTTACCTTCCCGCACCGGTTTATGGGCCACCGGCGCTGAAATAATGGCTTTGGCTGTTTTTGGGTTGAGCCGGGTGTGGCAGGCCAGGCATAATTCCTTGATGGCATACTTTCTCCTGGTGTAACGGCCATTTTTATCTCTCTTTGTGCGGAGATGATATTTGGTTGCCGAGGCATGGGGATCGTGGCAGATGCTACAGTCCCTGGCCGCCGGCTTGTGGACATAGCGCCGTTTAAACTCATCCTTTCGCACCTCGTGGCAGGTAACGCAGAGCTGCTCCCCCTTCTTATAGAGCAGACCCTTGTATTTCGAGGTATGCGGGGTGTGGCAGGAGTTACAGTCCCCTTCCGCTGCCGGTTCATGGACGTATTTGTAATCCAGCATCTTTTTATCATGGCAGCGGAAACAGAGGTCACTCACCGAATTACCCTTCAGGTGAAATTCAATTTTTGATTCATGGGGGTCATGACAGGCGGTGCATTGACCTTTAGCCACCGGAAAATGAACTACCTTGCCGGTGGTCAGCATATTCTTGTCGGCGCTGTGGCAGATAAAACACAGTGCGCTTCTGGGCGCCCGCGTAAAGTCTTTGTTAAAGCTGCCGTGGGGATTATGACAGTCGGCGCATTGTCTTCTTTTAAAGGGGCCGTGCTGGAATTTTTTATGCCCCATATCACTATGGCATTTACTGCTCAGACAGGAGAATTTATCCACAATATAGGTGTAATCACTCTTGTTGCTGGGATTTACAGCGTGGCAGAGGCCGCATTTACCGCTCAAGGTCAGATCCTTATGGAGGTAATAAGGTCGAAAATTATGGGGGGCGGGGTGCTTGCCGGTGGGACGGAATATGGTGACTGGCCGCCCCTTGTCACTATTGGAAACTATATTTGTGGAGCCCGGCAGGAGTTTTAACCGGCGGCTGAAACTCATATTATGGGTTTTAATTTTTAAATTTTGTTGACCTTGTGAGTTAATAATTTTAACTTCAGCCGCGGGTACGACGCTGTCGCACATGCCGATGAGCAGAATACTACTTTGAGTGAGCAGCGCTTTATCGGCTGGATAGATCAGACGGCAGCCGGCCTGAGCCAGGCGGCTGCCAAGGAGCAGACTAATGGTAAGTAGTAAGCAGATGCTTCTATTATTTTTATTCTTTATACGCATATTGGTCAGTTAATGGCAGGTGCTGGTAAGATAGAGATTTATTTTACAGTCTATAAAATTAAGCCTGTAAAAGCCATTTTTTTTTAGCTGCTCTTGCCAGATACTTTGATTTATGCCTATGATATTAGCATGGCAGTCGCAGCTCTCTAATTTATTTTTTCAGGGGTAACATTTTGATAAATGCTGATTCAGCGCCGGTGGTTTTAATTATAGATGATGATCAAGCTATTCGTAAATTATTAAGCGTCGGGCTTGCTAAATCTGCTCTAACCACTGTTGAGGCCGAAAACGGCAGCATCGGGCTTGAACAGTTTTCGCGATATAAACCAGATGTGGTACTGCTTGATGTCGGTATGCCGGGGATGGATGGTTTTGCGGTCTGTGCCAGGATTCGCGGGATGTCCGGCGGTGAGCTGGTACCGATTATTATGATTACCGGCCGGGATGATTATGATTCCATTAAGCATGCCTTTGAACTGGGGGCGACTGATTTTGTTGCCAAGCCTATCAATGTAGTTCTTATCAGTTATCGGATAAAGTATGTCCTGCGGGCTAATAAATTATATTCTGATTTACAATTAGCCAGGATTAAACTGGCCTCGGCTCAGGCCGTAGCCGAATCGGCATCCTGGGAGTGGTGCCTCGATGATGACCGGGTTCTCTGGTGCAAAGATATATGTCTCATGACCGGGGTACGGCCGGAGGCGGCCCCTGTCTGCTTTGCCGATTTCATCGCCCTTATTCCAGCCGCTGAACAGCAGTTGGTACAGCGGATTATTGAAGAATCTCTGGCCGCGGATAATAATTTTACCATTGAACACCGTTTACGGGTCTCGGATGACAGAGAACTATACGTCCGTCAGGAAGGGGTTGTTATAAAGAATGCTGTTGATACGCCGATTAAGGTGGTTTTTACCTGCCGGAACATCACTAAGCTCAGAATGACGGAGAAGAAGATCAGGTTTATGGCCTATTACGATCATCTTACCGGGCTGCCAAACCGTATTCTGTTTAGTGAGCATCTTGGCAAGGCCCTTAATAAGGCGGAGAGAGGGGCGACGTTATTGGCGGTTTTGTATATTGATATTTATAAATTCAGGCTCGTTAACAGTACATTCGGTCGTGAAATCGGTGATATCATACTACAGGAGGTAGCACGGCGGGTGGGGGCGTGTCTGCGTAAGGCGGATACCGCTGCCGCCTTAAGCCTTAATGATGTAACGGCCCGTTTTGGGGCCGATGAGTTCGGGGTTATTCTTGAAGGCCTGCGCGATACCACCGATGCCGCTATTGTCGCCCGCCGTATTATCAAGGATATTGGCCGGCCGATTGCGCAGGCTGGTAATGAGATTTTCCTGGATTGTCGGATCGGTCTCAGTATTTTTCCTGAAGACGGCAACAACAGTATGGAGTTGATGAAATGTGCCGATACCGCCCTCTCGCGGGCCAAGGAGCTTGACAAGGGCAGTTATCAGTTTTATACCGCCGATCTGAACACCAGGGCCTTTGCCCGCTTTGCCTTGGAAACCAGTCTCCGTAAGGCAGTGGGCAGAGATGAATTCTTTTTACTTTACCAGCCCCAGGTTGATTTAAAATCCGGCAAGCTGGCTGGGGTGGAGGCCCTTATCCGCTGGCGGCATCCGGAATTAGGGGTGGTATCACCCATGGAATTTATCCCGGTGGCAGAGGACACCGGACTTATTGTGCCCATTGGAGAATGGGTGCTGTTCACTGCCTGCCGGCAGTGCCGGGAATGGCAGGATGCCGGTAATAATATTAATGTGGCCATAAATCTCTCTGCCGCTCAGTTCAGGGATGCCTCGTTGTTCCCCTTAATAAGCAAGGCCTTACGGGAATCAGGGGTTGATCCTCGTCTGATTCAATTTGAGATTACCGAGACTATGCTCATGGATAATGTGGAGGAAAGTATTGAGCATCTTATGGAATTAGAACGGCTGGGCTGTCATCTCTCCATTGATGATTTCGGCACCGGATATTCCTCTCTCAGTTACTTGAAGCGTTTCCCTGTCCATGAATTAAAGATTGACCGTTCTTTTGTGATGGACTTATTGACCAGTAAGGATGATGCCCTGATTGTCAAGGCCATTGTCTCCCTGGCTCATAATCTGAATCTACGGGTGGTGGCCGAAGGGGTGGAGGAAAATGGCCATTTGAACTATTTATATAATCTTGACTGTGATGTTATTCAGGGATATTTAGTCAGCAGGCCGATAGCGGCAAAGGAAATTGAACGTTTTCTGGGCAGCTGGACTATTTCGGAGATAGTCTAACGGCCTTTCTTTTTTGGTTTGGAAAAATCAAATATCATCTCGTTTCTTTTCAGCATATGAAAATTACGGCGGGCGATTTCTTCCTGGTATGCCGGGTCGCTTTGTAAATGCCGTATCTCCAGGCGCAGGGCTTTGTTCTGCTGCTTGAGGTTGTTTACCTCGGTGGAAACCTTGGTCAGACGAGCCCGCATATCTAAATAATTTCTCAGGCCATAGGGTGAAAAATATATCCAGATACTAAGCACGATTAAGGTGACAATGCTGGTTATGACTATCAGTTTATATTTGCGGAGCGTTGTTTTCATCTTATAAATTTGTATATGATGCTATCGTAAAAAGTCGAAAGGTCTAATTCTGCCCCTAATGATTTCAAGGGGTTACCTATGGTAAAAATGCCAAATGTGGACTTTTTACCATAGTATCATATATCAAGGTGAAGAACTCGTAAAAGTAAGCGCTTTTTAAACGCTTATACACCTTGGATTGTGAGCAAGGGACTTTCTATGAGAGCAGCAGGATAACTGTCCGGAAAACGCCAAAATACAAAAAATATGATTCTGATAAGTGCCTGCCTCCTGGGGCTCAAAACACGTTATGATGGCAGGAGTAAGGGGAATTCCACCTGTCTATCCCGGCTGGCGGGGCGTTGCCGGGTGCCGTTTTGTCCGGAGCAACTGGGCGGGCTTCCTACACCGAGAACCGCGGCCGATATTATGGATGGTAACGGCGCCGATGTTCTGGCGGGCCGGGCCAGGGTTGTCAGCCGGGATGGTATTGATGTCAGCGGGCAGTTTATAAGAGGCGCGGAACAGACTCTCTTTCTGGCCCGGCAACTGGAGGTGGAGACGGTATTTCTGAAGGCCGCAAGCCCCAGTTGCGGTTTGAGTCCCATGCTTGGAGTTACCGCCGCCCTTCTATCCGAACATGGTTATCGTCTGTTAGAGTTTTAGCAGTGTGTAATCTTTCATCCCGGAGTCTGCGCTTTCCCGGAGTCTTCGCTTTCCCGGAGTCTTCGCTTTCCTGCTTTTTGTTGCCCAGCACATTTCTTATACTGACGGCCAATTCTTCAAATTTAATTGGTTTAAGCAGGAACTCGGTGATTCCATGCTTAACAGCCTTGTCCCTGTTTACCTG
>DRPV01000063.1 GCA_011330685.1 Desulfobacterales bacterium | reverse complement strand
GACACTCCAGACGCGGGACTGGCTTCGCCGCGGGTCTTAAATGCCTACGGCAGACCGGAGCCGGTTGCCCGCCTCTTCCCCCATGGATTTTCCAGCCTGGGACTATGCCTGGGCCTGCCCCTCTGCCAACGGCGTCTTTACCTCAACCCTGACCGCAGCACCGAGGTAGACTGGCTGTGGAGCGGCGCGCTCATCATCCGGCCGCAGTTAATTGAAGATATCGGCCTGCCACGCCACCGGTTCTCCCCATTATCACTCATGTTTTACGCCCGCCGGGCTCAAAAGGCGGGCTGGCATATATTTTACGTCCATGAGGCCGCGGTTATCCATCCCAATCCTCTTTATTACGGCACAGGTACTACATGACCGCCCTGCCCGTTAAAAAAATGACCGGGAGCTGAAAAACTTTGACAATTGGACTAAATAACGATAAATATGTTAATTTGTATTTTTATAACTTCATAAACCATCCCGAAATTCGGGTTTAATAAGTTTCAAACCATTAACGAGACAAACGTGAAAAGCGTGAAAACGAGGAGGATTAAATGACTCAGATCAAACCCATTGCTGAAAGCATCAATATCATGGGCAACCGCAGCGGCAACGCCATGAAGGCCCGTGAAGCCGGCCCCGTTCAAGAAATGGCCAAGGAAGAGAGCGCCGCTGGAGCCGCCTTTCTGGATCTCAACATCGGCCCGGCCCGCAAAGACGGGGTTGAATTAATGCCCTGGGTAGTGGAGACCGTGCAGGCGGTAACCGACACGCCCCTCTGCCTGGACACCACCAACGCCGATGCCATGGCCGCCGGCTTCAAGGTAGTTACCAACAAGACCGGTGCCCTGATGAACTCCATCTCCGCCCAGCCGGAACGAATGGAAAAACTGATTCCGGTAGCCGCCGAGATGGGCTGCAACGTAGTAGCTCTGCTCTGGGGCCCGGATGGTATGCCGCGGGATTCCAATGAACGGGCCGCCATGGCCGTTGACCTGATGATGGCCCTGTCCGAGGCCGGAATTCCCAACGAGAAGATGTTCTTTGACCCCATCGCCACCCCCATTACCCTCGGGGTAGATCAAATCCGTTCCGGTCTGGAATTCATGAGCATGGTACAGGATATCGCCCCCGGTGCCAGTTCCACCATCGGTCTCTCCAACGTCTCCAACGGAGTTGCTGAGCATCTGCGTAAATATCTTGACCGCACCTACCTCATTATGCAGATGTACAACGGTCTGCAGACCGCCATTGTCAACTCCTATGACCCCGAGTTAATGGCCATTGCCACCGGTCAGCGCCAGAATCTCGTTGACCTGATCTTCGGCATGATAGAGGGCAACGACCCTGATCCCGCTAAATTAGATAAAACAGAGATAGAGCATTACAAAACCTATAATGTTCTGGTGGGCAAATCGGTATTTTCCGAATCCTGGCTTGAGCTTTAAGCCCGCCGCCCGGAACGTCCACAATCGAATGCCCGAGGTGATGACGTCCCTTGGGCATTCTTGTTTTTATCCGCGACCAACATATCTTCCATGGCGGGAATATCATGGCCGATCTTAGAACCCATCACCTGATCTACGGCACCATGGCCGACTATCTCACCGGTGACAGCATTGTCGATACCGACGACGAACGCTACCGCCAGAAAATAGCCCGCTTCATGGTAGAGGAAAAAGGTTACGCCAGGGAAGAACTCATCCCGCGCCTGCGGATTGAGACCCTGTTTAATAAAAATTTCATAACCTCCACCATTGACTTGACGGTTTGCCTGCGCGACCGTTATTTTATGGTGGTGCGCTACGGGCCAGGCTCCCTGGTAAGCCGTGAACGACCGGCCATTGCCGCTGCCAGGGTATTAAATCCTGATTACCAGATACCCTACGCGGTGGTAACCAATGGTGAAGACGCTGAATTTTTAGCCGTAAACAGCTCGAAAGTCCTGGCCTGCGGTATGGAAAAAATACCAGACCGGGAACAGGCCTCAGGGCTCCTTAAGACAGCGGTATTTCCACCACCGCCCCCGGCAAAGCGTCGCGAACAGGAGCTTAGAATCTTAAATGTCTTTGACCAGGAAATATGCTGTACCGGCGGCCCCTGCGCCATACCCAACGCCCCGGAAGGCTGAGTAATGGTAACAGTTTGACCTGTTGCCCATTTACCGTAAGCGCTCCATGAACACCACCCTGCACACGTTCCAAGCCCGCGATATACCGATGTATAATCGCGGGCTTGGAACGTGCACAGGGCGGCGCCCCTGAAGCGCTTACAGTTAGGGGGTTATATGAAATTGG
>DRPV01000062.1 GCA_011330685.1 Desulfobacterales bacterium | reverse complement strand
GCCCTGCTGAGATGAAGAAGCTGAAGCAGACATGGCTGGCGGTACAAATGAGGAACGCTGTATATAACAATCTGTAATGGCTGTCAAGGAGAAATTATCAGGGGCGGCAAGCCCTTTTAAGTTGACAAAAATTTCGATAAAAAGTAACTGATTTTTCAGGTGTTTTATAGATGGGCCTGATTTTTGTTGCTTTGTTGAAATATACTGCGGGTGCCCGCCCGCGGTATACGGTATGATTAATTCTTGTCTAACAGGCCGGCTCCCAATCTTTATTACTGGAGGAAACAGCAGATGGCAATGCAAGTATGTATGGGCGCGATGCTGCAATGCAGTTTCGGAGCGGCGCCAAGCGCTCTCGTGGTAACCCCTGAAAACAAGGTGTTAACGACAACCCCCGCGGCAACGATTATGGATCATATCCCCATGAAAAACATAATATCATTCGGGATGTGTACAACTCAATCAAATCCGGCAGTGGCGGCTGCCACCGCAGCCGCCACCTCGGCCGCCCTCGGGGTATTTACGCCCACTCCGGCACCATGCGTACCGGCCACCGCCTCACCATGGATTCCGGGATCGCCCACGGTACTTATTGCTAATCAACCGGCCTTAAGCGACACCTCAACTCTAATGTGTGCCTATGGTGGTGTGATTACGATAAAAAGTGCCGGGCAGGCCTCGACTGAGATTCCATAGCGGCAGAGAGAGCCGATTGGCAATAATACGCCGGCGATGCCGGTAAGATTCTGGGCGGTTGATATAACAGGTCACGCTTGACATCAGCGGGGCTGGCTGATACAACACTCAGGCATACTGGTTGGTCTAAGGTAAGAACGGTATGCCGCTGAATCAGGGGGATAAAAAATAGTGATTATTCCGAAAAATATGATAAAAGCCAGGCAATCCACATACAATGAGGCGCTTATCTCCGCTTGTCGGGGTGTTGCCTTGTTGCCGTTTAACATCATGAGTCTTTGCCGATTATGAAAACCGCGCCAGTTATAATTGTTCAACTTATTCATATCGAAGGCCCTTTGAAAGGCCAGATCCTTGAATTATCTGACCCGGAAATAAAGATCGGTCGTCAGACCTCCTGCCAGCTCTGCTTTCCAGCCGATTTGAATATTATTTCGCGGGAACATGCGACAATCACCCGGGAAGGAAATCGTTTCAAGCTCACTGATCACAGCTCTAATGGAACCCTGGTGAATGGGAAAAGGATACAGGAGATTTATCTGAAGGACGGTGATGTAATAACCATTGCCCAGGGAGGGCCCAAAGTCAGTTTTCTGACTGAGATAGGTGAGGCCGACTTATCTTCTCCGGCACCGGCACCGGAAATACAGAGACCAGCTCCGCCTTCGCCTCCGCCTGTTAGGGAGGAGATTGTCAAACCCATTGTGCCGAAAACTCATCAGGTTCAAAAGCCGGTTCCGCCGCCGGTTTCAGTGCCTCCTGCCGCCGCGCCGCCTGCCGCGAGGAATAAAGAACCCCTTATTATTCAGTACGGCCCCACACTTCGCACCTTTGATGAATTGCCGCTCCGAATAGGGAAAAATCCTGATAATAATTTCTCTCTTGAGCATCCGGGCATTCAGGAATCGCATGCTGAAATTTATTTTGCTGGGGAACAGTATTGGATCAGGGATCTAACCGGTCGGCAACTGATCACGGTGAACGGGGTTGCCGTCGATCAGGGAGCCGCTCTTGGAAAAAACGATAAGCTGGCTTTAAGCCCTGAAGGCCCTTTTTTTCAATTTCTCGGTAATGGCCGTCTGGTGGAGGAAGCCTCTTCTGACGAGGAGGTTTCAGAGCAGTCTGGAAGGCAGGAGGATGGAAGCGCAAGCAATAAGCCGCCTGACAAGGAGGGCCGCAAGCCAATGTCGTTTTTAAAAAAAATAATGGCAAAAATTTAGCCCTCCGAAATAAAGAGCTGGAGGCAAAAAGAACTACCATCGATATCAGCTTGTTTCT
>DRPV01000061.1 GCA_011330685.1 Desulfobacterales bacterium | reverse complement strand
CGCAGATCGCGAAACGGGCTTCATTATAATCATCGGCCGAAATCCCTTCCTGCCGCATCACCTCTTCACTTGCGGTCAACAGGCGCTTAATATCAGACTGCACCTCACTGAAGGGCAGATTGTTTTGATCCTTATTTCTCAAAAAATAGGCCACATAGGCCATTAATTCAGCAAAACAGTCCGTCAGACGCATATTCAGTTCCTCTCTATAATCATCATTTCCACAGTCAGATCTTCAGGGGAATTATCCCAATATAAAGCCAGGTTGCCGCCCTTTATGACACTGGCCCAGAGGTCGTTGTGATGATCTATCTGGAAATAAAGGCTTGTCGGCCGGTGCGGTAATTCCCGGGGCGGGGCGCTCAGATATTCCAGGCCGATACCGGGCAGAGCGCGGGCAATGAGCAGCGGCAGGGATTCTCTTGAGCCTAACTTGGCAATACCCTGCAGGGCTTCGATAACATCATTCTGCGGCTCCTCGGTACCAACTACAAGATAATAACGGCTGCCCTCGGAGAATTGAGCCGGGGTTAGATCGGCGGCATAATAGGTGCCGTCATAAAGGAGCCGGATAATATAATCAGGCCCGGCGGTGATTTCATCAAGCAGCCGTGAAATTAAAGATTGGGCGGCGAGAAAACATTTGGCCGGATCATTATGATCGTATCCGCCCAGGAGGTCGGTGCCGTCATTTAATTCCCCGAGAGCGTTGACGGTATCGGAAAAGGAGGAAAGCTCACCAATGAGCTGACGCAGCAGACCAAATACCTGCCACGGATGGACGGCGTTGGGTTCGGTAAAATGGAAGAGGAGAGGCACATAGCGGCATAGGGTTCGGGAGGCCAGCATAAAGATCATATCCCTGGTGCCGAAATCACTGGTATGCACGCCGCGCTGTTTTTTGTATTCATCAAGCTGGCGGCTGCGGCTGGCGATCTGATCGCGGATATCCCGCACGGTGCGGATAAGAATCTCCGAGCCTTGCAGGGCAATGGCGGGAGGGGAAAAATTGGGGGAAAACTGGATTGTTTCGCCATGCCTCTCCAACCTGGCAACCGGCATCAGCAGATAATCTCCGGCCATCTCCTTTTCCGACTCCCAGAAGACTTTAAGCACGAGATGCAGCTTTCTGACCTCTCCGGGCGGGCCGCTTTCGTAAAGATCCTCCACCTGTTCGGGCGTATCGGAGGTCACGTAGCGCGTGGATACCCCGGCAAGCTGGTTAAGGAGCTTCTGTTCAGTAACATTGGGGGATGTTTTATCTAATTTTTTCAGGCCGATATAAACGGTGAGGGGTTTATCGCCTTCTATCCAGGCGTCTTCAAAGGATCTGGCGGCCAATAAAGCATTGCCGGGATAGACGGCATAGGTGCCGTCCGGGAAGACAAATTCCCCCCGTCTGATCTCAAATGATTTATTTTCCAGGGCGCCCGGTGATATCTCACAGCCGGCGCCGCCCCAGAAAAAGGGGGCTGAAAATTTCTGAAATGGCACCTGCAGGGACTGGAGATAAAGATCGGCCTGCTGAAAATGATGCGGTTGCAGAAAAAGTCCCTGGTGCCAGAACATCGGCCTTTGAATATCCACCTGACTCTCCTTGTGGGATTTAAATTTGTTTTGTAACCATTCAGCTGCACTCCATCTTCGTCCGTTTCGGAGTCTACGCTTACCTGCCCTCCTCACGTACAGGGAGTACAGACTCGGAGGTCAAAACGAACGAACCTGGAGCACATCCGGAGTCTTCGCTTTCCTGAACGGTTACGGTTTCGAGTTTTGGGTAATTTGTTGCCTTTGCTGAATAGTTACTTTGTTTTTAACTTATCTCTGTAAGCGCCCCTGAAATGCCTATACTGCAAAGGATGACCACCTTCCGGAGTGTGATTTATTGATGACCACCGGCAATATTTTTAATCTCAAGCGGGCCGGAGGGGCCCAGGTCAAGCTCCAGATTTAATATTGCGGGCTCTGAAGTCCTGGTGCGGCTGAAAACGCCCTTGGTTTTGACCACAACCGGTATTTTTATCAGACGGACAACATTTTCTTTCTGAACATTATAATAACCTGTTGCCACCGATACATATTTCGTGTTTTCGGCCCGGTCTAAGGAATATTCCGCCACCTGCCCCGGCTGAACAATAATTCTCCTGGAATTTGTCACCGTGGAGTCGTATCGTGAACAGCCGAGCAGTTTATATATACCGGCCATATCACCTGAGAGCTGGCTGAAGGTGTTGGGGTTGCTCAACTGTTGCACGCAGAGCAGCAGGGTATGCGGACTGCCGTTATACTGGTTAAGTTCCGGATCGGCTTTAATATGGATTTTGATGGCATCCCGGCCATAGGTATATTGCGGCGGGGGCGGTGGAGAGGCGGCACAGGCGGCAAGCAGCAAAAAACTTAATATCCCGCATAACAGCTTGAATTTATTATTTATATTATTCATTTTCGTCCCTCTTTTTGAGGTAAAGGGTTTGGCAGTTTTTTTCAAATTCTTTCACAAAGGCATCAAGCAATAATCCGGAGCTCTGCCAATTTTGCAGAGTGTTATACTTTTCCCTATAGCTGTCAAGCATTTTTGCCTTACGCAGAGGGCCGAAATTCAGATAGCCTTCAGATTCTTCAGCAAGGGAATCGGGGTTCAGTTCCTGCAGGATTTCCTGAATTTTCGTCCTGGCCGCCTCCTTAAAGGCCTGAAGGGAAACAGCAAAAAAATCGCCTATTTGGTTGATATGCTTTTCAAGCGCCTGCAGGCCCTCTTCTTTGTCAATGCTGGAATAGATGACCGTGCGGATGGTTTCATCGCCCTCGACCCCGCCGAGAAGAGTGGCGTTGATACCGCCAATTAATTTGTTCAGGGAGTCGAATACGGTATTCAGGGCCGCAGTAAGTTGTTGGGATATTTCCGCGGGCGATAGAGCCAGAGCCGTTCCGGCCCGCTCTTTACCGAGCAGCATGGTAAAGATATCGGCCTCCGGCTTGGCGGTCGGCCGGAATTCGCTGCTTACGAGGTCGTCTAAAAAGGTAATTCGTTCGGCCGGCGGGTAATCTGCCAGTGTGGTCAGGAGGTGCTCCTCTATGCGGCCCGCGGCATTTGAGGCGTCCTCATGATAGATACCCCTGATCTCCGCCGCTATTTTAGCTTTGGGGCTGTTCATCTTTATCTCTTTTTCGCTTTATTTCGCAATTCTTCAAGTTGGGCCGCGCTGATCATGACGGTTTCGGCAAGGTCGTCCTCGCCAACACCTGCGGTCTGGGGCGCGGCAGGAGCAGGCGGCGGCTCATTCCGGACTTCGGCGGCCGGTTCAGGGGCCGGCGGCTGGTTGGTGGCCAGGGCCTGAATGTCGTTGATATTCATTATTACTGTTTTTTCAACTTCTTCCAGAGGCCCCTGCTCCATGGTCTGCCCATGGGTGTCTGACGATTTTTCCTCTTGCGGCTCATCGGCCCCGGCGGCGGCCTCTTGTTCGGCCAGCAGGGCGGAGACCTGCTCCGCGTTCATTATCACCGTTTTTTCAATTTCTTCCGGCTGCCCGGTAGCTTGTGGCTCCGGCGCGGCGGCCGGTGAAGTGTCGATTTCCGCTGGAGTCGGCGCGGCCCGCCATTTTTCCAGGATATTAAAGAGGATGGCGCTGAGCGGCTCCTCGCTGTCTGTCTGCTTTTCTGCCGCCATGGTGCTTGAGGCGGCATTCGCCGCGAACAGACTTTTTTTAACCTCTGCCGCTGTCTTGTTTATCTGCTCCATAAACGAACTGACGGGGAATCGGCCCTCGGAACCATAGGAGGCCCGCAGCAGAGTCCAGCCCAGATTAAGGGCCTCCTGCCACAGGGGAAGCCAGTCTTCCTGGATATCCTCCGCCCTTGGCTGCCAGAAGATATTTTCAGGGGCAAAGGCCTTGTTCCCCTCCTGCCCGGCGAGAGCTCCAAAGTCCAGCCCTTCATCGGCAATATTACTGTCAGTCAGAAATGGAGCAATGGCACGTTGAATATCCGCCTCGGTCTGCCTGCTATTCGTCAGTAGGGCATGAAACCAGAGAACAGCGAGGGCGTGGAGGCTCAGCGCCTGGGGCACCCTGACGAAAGAGCTTTCCCGCGGCGGAACAAGCCCCACGGCCCGCGGCCTGACTTTGAAATTCCAGAAATAAGGCAGCAGCCCTTCATAATCGGCGAGATTCACCCAGTAGTGATCAAGCGAGGGCCGCAGATCCGGATGGATAAGCTCCCCGTGCCCGGAGAGGGCGGTTCCACTTATCTGCTGTAGAAAGGCAAGTTTGAGGTATAAAACCTCAAGAAAGCGACGGGGCTCATCGGCAAAAAAAGATGTCAGTCTGTTCGCCTCCTGCCCGCGAAAGTCATCGAGGCAGCGAGCCCTTCCCGGCTCACCGGCAGCATCTATACTGTTTTTAATTTCATCGCAGGCGGCCCCTGATATCAATGATAGAAAATCACGCGCCTGGAGCTGCATGGACTCGCTCAGAAGCATCCGAAAAGGGTAAAAGGCAAAGGGCACTATCCAGGAAGAGGCCAGTCTTTCACCCCTGAAACATTCATCACGCCCGCCGCAGGTCTGGCAGGGGAAACCGGCAACCGGCTGCCCGTCCTCTATGAGACGGCCAAAATCAACGATTAAGGCTCGGCAATCCTTGACCCTCGACCGGGCCGCGCCCGCCTCGTTACAGACAAAAAAATCGGCGCGGCCCTCATTTGAGCCATGACACTTCGGGCAGAAGAGGAAGCGCTCCAGGCTTGAGGCGTAGGACGGCAAATCTGCCGCCGCCAGTATGTTTTCAGCGGTACAAAGCTCCAGTAAACTGCCGCAGACGGGGCAGGGAGGGTGAAAAAAGCATTCTTGTTTCGTGCAATAAAACAGGGATTTCCAGAGAGGTAAAGACTGTTCATTCTCCGTCAGGCCGGGCAGACTAATAAAGGGGGTGGACGTTTTGTCCGCTTCATAAAACTCAAAGGTCTCCTCCCACAGATGGTCTATGCCTTTATTATCTAAAGGGACATGCTTTTCCGTAAAGGAATACTGGTCTTTTTGCACCAGCAGGAAGATTTTTTTTATGGCGTTTTGGGAATCAAGAGCAAAAGAAGCATCTATGAGGTTGGCAACCGCCGACGATGCGTCATGAACCATAAACCAGGCAGAGGTTTTGCCGGGCACATGAGAGCAGTTGGTGCTAAAGGGAATGCTTAAATGAATTTTAGAGACTTTTTTATCCAGCCAGGGAAGCAGGGACTGAGTTGCGGGAAATTTGATCATACCGGCTGTAATAGTTTCCAGGAGTTGGATAGCGGGTTGACAAAAAATAATGTAACTGTTCAGCTATTTGAACCCAGCGGTGTCCGGTTAGGAAATTGCATCCAATTAAATCCGGGTAATAGGACTGTCTTCTACGCTAAGGAGTGAAAAATTCTTTGATTTTCTAAGCTCGCTACGCAAAAATTGCTAAACTCGTTCGTTCCTCACTCAGACAGACGCAATTTTTGGCTGCGCTTCACTAAGAAAATGCTACAGAATTTATTCAATACGCTACGAAGACAGTCCTATTACCCTCGTGCAAGATTGTAACCGGACACCGCTGCTCCAAAATAGTTTTTGTGCCTAAAAACAAGAAACGGGGCATTTGGAAATTTTCCAAATGCCCCGTTGTTATTTGGTGCCCGGGACGAGAATCGAACTCGTACAGCCATACGGCCGAGGGATTTTAAGTCCCTTGCGTCTACCAGTTCCGCCACCCAGGCAAAGTAGAAAACAGAATTTAATAGGAAGTGTTTATACCATAATACTGTTTGAATATCACGTCGTTTTTTCTGTAAACTTCAATGACTGATTTTGGGCAGAGAGCTGTTTTTGAAAGGCAAAAAAAAATCTGGATTTATGTATTGTTTTTCAAGTACTATATAAATAATTATTTTCAATAACTCATTAA
>DRPV01000060.1 GCA_011330685.1 Desulfobacterales bacterium | reverse complement strand
TAGAGTAATTTTACAACTCTGCGCCGGATAAAATGGAAATAGAGCCCTCCAACCGGCCTACAGACCAAAATTGCTTTTATCGGCACAGATTAGACGTATTATAACATTAAACCAATGGTAAATTTATATGAAAATAAATGATAAGCCCTACCGCACAATCTGGCTTGATGAAAATAATCCGTCTCTCGTCAAAATTATTGACCAGCGTCTCCTACCCCATCAATTCGTGGTGGAAGAACTGCGAACCGTTGAGGACTGCGCCACCGCCATCAGGGATATGCATGTCAGAGGCGCTGGTCTCATCGGGGCGGCGGCCGGATTCGGCATGTACCTGGCTCAGCTTCAAAGCCCGCCGGACGATGCGGACTATCTGCGGCAGGCGGCGGAACTCCTCATCGCCACCCGGCCCACAGCCCGGAATTTAGCCTGGGCCGTAAACCGGATGCAGCAGGCGGTTTACGAGGAGTCCACTCCGGCGGCAAGAGAGCGCCGGGCTCTGACGGAAGCCCGTAAAATTGCCGATGAAGACGCGGAATATTGCCGCCGTCTGGGGGAACATGGTTTAGAGATTATCAAAGACATCAGCCGCCGGAAACAAGGCCCGGTGAATATCCTTACCCATTGCAACGCCGGCTGGCTGGCCTTTGTCGATTACGGCTCGGCCACGGCCCCCATCTATGCCGCCCAGAAGGCCGGGATTGATCTCCATGTCTGGGTGGATGAAACCCGCCCCTGGCTGCAGGGCTCCCGGCTTACGGCCTGGGAACTAGGCCAGCAGGGTGTGCCGCATACCCTCATTGCCGATAATACCGGCGGCCATCTCATGCAGCACGGCATGGTGGATCTAATAATTGTCGGTACGGATCGTACCACACGCTGCGGGGATGTGGCGAATAAGATAGGCACCTATCTAAAGGCCCTGGCAGCCCATGACAACGGGGTACCATTTTATGTGGCCCTGCCCTCTTCCACCTTTGATTGGCAGATATGTGACGGTCTGGCTGAAATTCCCATCGAAGAACGTTCCGACACGGAAATCAGATACATCAGCGGCGCCCTTGATAACGGCGAAACAGGCAGAGTGGCCATCGCCCCGCCCCATACCAGGGGGGCTAATTACGGCTTTGATGTCACCCCGGCCCGGCTGATATCCGGTCTGATTACAGAACGAGGAATATGCGGAGCGAATGAAAAAGAAATTACGCGGCTTTTCCCGCCGGAAGTAAGATAAAAAAAAGGCGGCGGAAGTAAATCCGTCGCCTTTCATACCTCTGTAAAAAATCGTGGGCTATTTTATAAATTCACTCTCAGAAAGCAGGTTCATGAGCATCTTATCGGCCACCCGGTAAGGGTCAACCTCATAATCGCCGCGTTCAATCTGTTCTTTTAAGGCCTGTACCTTGTCCATACGCAGATCGGGAGTATTTTGGATGATCCCTTTCATCTTTTGCACATCAAGCGAACCGGCAGAAATTTCCACCCGGTCTCCAATTAGAGAGGTGGCGGAGGATGATTCTGCCCCCTTTGCCCCTCTGACCTTGCTGATTTTGTTATCTGTTTTGATCTGGGGTATAAAATCACCTATTTTCATATCGCACCCCCATAAACATTATGTCGTTCCATCGTTACCAACTTCGCCTTTGGCCAATCCATGACCAATAATGTTATTTTGCCTTATTACCTAATTACCATATCGGACTTTGAATAACAAACTTAAATATTTTTATCTTCAGATTGAGATATTGTATAATTGAAAAATAATACCGGGTGCATTACAAGAATAATCACACTCCAAATTGACAACCAGCACATTGGCGGGTGGGCTGACCTTGTCAACACTTTGCTTAGAAGGGGACGTAACCGTTCACCTGCACCCCATCTTCGTCCGTTTCGGCCCCCTCACGTACAACAGGTACGCTTCGGGGGCCGAAACGAACGAGGTAAGCGAAGACTCCGAGCTGGGGCACATCCGGAGTCTTCGCTTACCTGAACGGTTACAGTTTACGAGTTGAGGGTAATTTATTGCCTCTGCTGAACGGTTACGAAGGGGACAATCATGATTAAATTAGCTGCAGCCGAGGTTATGCGTCGTCTGGACGCGGCCGCGATTAACGATTACGGCATTCCCGGTATAGTGTTGATGGAAAACGCCGGACGGAGCACAGTAGACATCATCCAGGCTCATTACGGCCCCCTAAACGGCAAAAAAATTACAGTCGTAACCGGCCCCGGCAATAACGGCGGTGACGGTCTGGTAATTGCCCGTTATCTGCACCAGTTGGGGGCCGTGCCCAGGGTCTTTATGCTGGTACCAGCGGCGAAGATGACTGGTGACGCGGCACTTAATCTAAGTATTGTCCGGAAACTGCCGATTGAGCTGCGGCAGGTGGCCGATGATCTGAGTGAATTAAAAGCGGCCCTGCGGGAATCCAAGCTGGTGGTAGATGCCATCTTCGGCACCGGTTTGCGGCGGGAGGTCGGCGGCCGGTTCGCGGCGGTAATCGGGCTGCTAAACAACTCCAGACTGCCGGTAACGGCAGTCGATATACCTTCCGGCCTGAACAGCGACAACGGCCAGGTCATGGGGGCAGGTATCAAGGCGGCACTTACCGTTACCTATGGACTTGCCAAACCGGGACAGATAATTTATCCAGGGGCTGATCTAATCGGCCGCCTGGAGGTGGTTGATATCGGGATTCCGCCCGAGGTGGTTGAGGGGGCTGGGATTAATCTTGAATTATTACGTCAACCCGAGGTCTCGGCTCTGCTGCACGAACGGCCCGCCAACTCCCATAAGGGCAGCTTTGGTCATCTTCTCGTTCTGGCCGGCTCCCATGGCAAAACGGGAGCCGCTATTCTATGCGCCCAGGGTGCCTTACGCGCAGGCACCGGCTTAGTGACCATGGGCAGTCCGCGGGCGCTGAATACCATCTATGAAACCAGACTGGCCGAGGCCATGACCTTCCCCCTGAGTGGGGATAATTTTTTGACCATGGACGATTATCCGGCCATTCTCCAGGCCTTGAGCGGTAAGAAGGCCGTGGTATTGGGGCCGGGCCTGGGACAGGATACGACCACAAGAGACCTGGTGGTGAAGCTCTATAACGAACTGGAAATCCCCATGCTGATCGATGCCGACGGCCTAAATTGTTTAAAGGATGATCTGCGGCCCAGGGCGGGCGGGCCATGGCGGGTGCTAACCCCCCATCCGGGGGAGATGGCGCGTCTCACCGGGATGAGCAGCCGGGATATACAGACCAGGCGCCTGGAGACAGCCCTCTCCTTCGCCCGCCGCCAGGGGGTGATTTTAGTCTTAAAGGGGGCGGCGACGATTATTGCCCATCCGCAAGGCATGGCAGCCATCAACTCCAGTGGTAATCCCGGTATGGCGGCCGGCGGTATGGGTGATGTCCTCTCCGGAATTATCGGCGGCCTTCTGGCTCAGGGGCTTTCGGCCTGGGACGCCGCCCGCCTTGGGGTTTATATTCATGGCTGGGCCGCTGATCGTCTGGCCGGGCAGGCCACAGCCGGTTTCCTGGCCTCAGAGGTGGCAAATGAAGTACCCCTGGCATTTAAGGAGTTGCGTAACCGTTCAGCAGAGGCAACAAATTACCCTTAACTCGTAAAACTGTAACCGTTCAGGTAAGCGAAGACTCCGGATGTGCCCCAGCTCGGAGTCTTCGCTTACCTCGTTCGTTTCGCCCTCCGAAGCGTACCTTTTGTACGTGAGGAGGGCGAAACGGACGAAGATGGGGTGCAGGTGAACGGTTACGGAGTTGCAATCCTGACCTCTACCAGACCCCGGACAGAGTTTACGAAATAAATAGACTCAGCGTCATACAGATCGGCCGCGGTCAACACCTCTTCACTTATCCGCCGCCCCTCGATGAGCATCTGCCGCGCCATTCCGGGCAGCAGACCGCATTCAACGGGCGGGGTAAAAAAATGCCCTTGACGGCGAATAATAATATTGCTGATGGTGCCCT
Organism: Desulfobacterales bacterium; assembly: GCA_011330685.1. Taxonomy (GTDB): domain Bacteria; phylum Desulfobacterota; class Desulfobulbia; order Desulfobulbales; family VMSU01; genus JAADIV01. Next base: position 34 of record DRPV01000060.1, on the reverse strand, counting down.
CGGTTATTTCATCCCTCTCGTTACAGAAAATGAT
>DRPV01000059.1 GCA_011330685.1 Desulfobacterales bacterium | reverse complement strand
TCGTAACGCACCTGGGTGATACGGGCCGGAAAGATACGGTTTGGGTAAGCGTCCACCGTGAAAGTGGCCTGCTGCCCCTTTTTAACCTGTCCCACATCGGCCTCGTCCACGTCCACATGCAGTTCCATCTTGGTGAGATCCTCCGCCAGGGTAAAGAGAACCGGGGCCTGGAGAGAGGCGGCCACGGTCTGGCCTGGATCCACCGAGCGGGCCAGTACAACGCCGTTAATCGGGGAGACGATCTTTAATTTGCCGAGATCGGTCTGATTAATCTCCAGGGTCGCTTTTGCCTGTGAAATAGCGGCCCTGGCACTATCCTGATTCGCTATGGCCCGCTCCAGAGCGGCTTGAGCCGCGTCTAAGTCATGCACGGAAACTGCCTGCCTGTTGCTGCGGGCCTGGGCCTCCCGCAAACGTTGCAGTTCAAGGCGTGTTTCTTTCGTTGTGGCCTTGGTCTGCAGCAGATTGGCTCGAGCCGAGGTCAGGGCGGCCTTTGACTGTAGAACCTGGGCCTTGAGTCTCGTAGTGTCCAAGCGGGCCAGAACCTCCCCGACCTTAACCCGGTCATTATAATCAACCGTTACCTCCCTGACTATGCCGGATAGCTCGCTGCCCACTTCAACCTGATTGGTGGGGGCCAAATTGCCGGTGGCGGTGACGGTCACCGTTATATTGCCCCGTCTGGCGGCCTGGGTCTTAAACTGGATTGTATCATTGTCACTCTTGCTCCAGCGCAGCAGGCCAAAGGCCGCCGCCAACAGCACTACCCCCAGGATCAGCCATTTTTTGAGGTGGCGTTTGTGACCGGGAGTAGAATCAAGATTTAATGCTTCGGCCAGGGCTTTATCCTGCTCTGTTTCTACTTTATTCATTGGGTCGATTCCTTATGTCGTGCCACTGTGCCGCGGGTGGCGGTCAGCGAAGTCCAGCCGCCGCCAAGTGCCTTGTAAATCCGCACCAGATCGACACTTAAGGCGCCGGCGCTCTGGGCCGCTTGATCCTGGACAGCAAGCAGAGATTCCTGGGCATTTAAAACCGCGCTGAAATTGGTGAGTCCGCTTGTATATCTTATGGCGGCCAGTTTTAGTGATTTTTCAGCGGCAGCGGCGGATAGTTTTAAGTGCTGAGCCCGGATTTGTTCATCAGTGTAGGCGGTGAGGGCGTTTTCCACCTCGTTAAGGGCCGTGAGTACGGTGGATTCATATTGGATAAAATATTGATCCCGCAGGGCTGACTGGGCTTTTATATTAGCTCGGATTCGCCCGGCATCAAAGATGGGCCAGCTTATAGCAGGGCCGAAACTGGAGGAGCGATTAATGGTATCAAATAAATGATTGAGCGATAAGGCCTCAAAGCCGATTGAACCGTTCAGCTTAAGGGTCGGGTAAAGCGCGGCGGCAGCCACTCCCACCCGCGCGGCCTGGGCGGCCAGGCGACGTTCTGCCCGGCGGATATCGGGGCGGCGCCGGATAAGGTTGGCGGGTATCCCAACGGCCACCCGCGGTGGCGGCAGGGGAATGGGCTCCTTTGGCCGCAGCTCTTTATTCAGGGTGCCGGGCGGTAGGCCTAACAGTAAGGCCAGGCGGTTCATCGCCTCATTAAGCCCGGTACGCAGGGACGGCACCTGAGCCCGGCTGTTTTCCAGACTGTAAGCGGCCTGCTGGATATCCAGATTAGTGACAAGACCGCTTTCGTAGCGTGATCTGACCAGCTGTAAACTTTTCTGCTGAGTTTTGATGTTCTCTGCCGCTACTGTCAGTCTAACCTGGTAGGTGCGGACATCAATGTAGTTCTGGCATACTTCAGCTAACAGACTAACGAGAATATCACGCAGGTCTTCCTGGTCAGCCTGCAGGTCGGCGGTTGCCGCCTCTATGGAGCGCCGGACGCCCCCGAAAATATCCAGCTCCCAACCAGCGTCAAAACCGGCATTGTAGAGATTGGTTTCGCGGTTATTGGCGCGGTTTTTGGTGATGGATCCCGAGGTGTTGAGGGCGGGGAAGATGGCGCTTCGGCTCATGGTTCGCCTGGCCCTGGCTTCTAACAGTCTGATTCGGGCCTTTTTGAGATTAAGATTACGCGCCGCCGCCTGTTTAATAAGGCGCGAGAGGAGAGGATCATGAAAGACTGTCCACCAGTGAGCCAGACGGCGCGGCTGCCCGCTGTTCAATCCATCCTGCAGTTTCGTGTGCCAGCCGGCCGGTACGGGCATTACTGGTTTGCTGTAGTTCGGCCCCACGGCGGCGCACCCGGCCATAAGCAGGATTATGACGGCGGTGCCGAGAAGGGGCTGTCGAAAGATAATCTTCATTGGCTGTTATTTTAAACATTAATTGCTATATTCGTAAAGGGGCAGGCTTGTTTTTGCCTCTGTATGCAAATATTTCTGAATGATCAATAGATTAGATGAGCTAATGTTCACCTTAGGCGGTTTTGTCAAGATAAAAAGTTTTGCAGGTCAACGGCCCTTGGTGTATTACTTTCGAGTGGCTAAATGGTGAAGCGTTAAGAATTGAGTATCACCCTTATAACTTTTTTTGGACACGAACTATTGAACTTTCTTGATAAAATACCAATTTCCATCCTCATTATAGCCTGTCTGACTCTGGGACTGGCTCCTTTCAATCCCCCTCATATATGGGAAAAGCTGCAGATGCTGTTCCATGGCCGGTTAATTCGCCCCCTGGACTGGTTTGATTTCTTTCTGCACGGCACACCTTGGGTGTTGCTTGTCGCAAAACTTATCCGCCTGCTGTGATATAAGAGACGGGGTACGGCCTGCTGAATAAAGAGCCCGCTATCTTCCTTTTTCTTTTTGCTGTGTAGCCGTCTTGAGACATTCTTTATTGCCTTAAAATAGTCATGGGCTGTCAAGTAAAGTATTAGCGTTAATCAGCTGCACTCCCATGGTTGGCAATACCCAGAGATATTTATCATCGGTCTGATTTGGGCTTTGTGGGTTGTTGCGCTTGTATTTAATCGCGGACAGTTATTTAATAATGGATAAAGGAGATTCGTGAGGTCTTGTCGTTGTATGGCTTTAAAATCAACAGCTTAGCTTAAAATTAAATGATTGGCACGCTTTGTGTATGATAGTCATTTTATATTGAATCGCAGATCCCGTTTAAGCGTTCTCCGGCATGTGGGGCCGGCTTAATAATAACTGCCTGCCTGGTGAGTGCTGATGAACGGGTATCTGTAAATGACTAATCATTATTAAAGAGGAAAATCGTCATGTTGAAAGAAGCCAAGAAACTAAGTGTAGCCTTATTAATTGTTGGTATGGCATGTGGGTCAGCCTTTGCTGCTGATTACCAAAGTATGACAACCGGAGAACTGGCCGCCATACGTGGAACCATCCAGAACGAACCTTCAAAGACCGATCGTGCAGCTTTTAAATCTGAGTGGCAAAAAAGGGTAAAAAGCATGACCCCGGATGAGAGGGCTCAGTATATTGGAAAGCCTGAAGGAGTCACTGCTGATGCCGGCATGGCGCAGAAGAGTACGGAAAAACTCGATGATATGATGAAAGGGGTTGATAAAGATAAATAGACTCGAGTCTGTGCCTGTCCGTCAATCAGGAAGGTGAGCCGCCCCTCCGAGGTGTAAGCGTTTCAGGAGCGCCTGCGCGCTTGAGTCCCCCAATAAGTCCGTCGTGGCGTTGGGGGCCTCAAGCGTCGGCAACGGGTGTTCATGGAGCGCTTACTGGTTTTTTGATTTTATGGATTTTTTTAATTTTATGGATTTTATACTCCCAGCGATTTCCCGGCTGAGATCTGCCAGGGCTTCACTAAGCGCCCCGGCCAACGATTTATAATCCCGTCCTTGTGGCCGCACGGTTATATGTGCGGTTCTCCCCGTCAACACCGGTTGTTTCCTGCCGTTTAGAATACTCCAGTGGGCCAGCAGTACGGCATTCCCCGCTGGATTTCTTTCAAATTGAATAACATTTATTACCACTTGGTAATCTATTGAACCCGGCAGCGGCCAGGGGTAAAGCTTAACCTGGTCGGTGGTCAGCAGAATTGAGAGATTTTCCGCTACCACCTGAACAATGTTGCTTTTAAGCTGCTCCGCCCAGTTATGGAACTCTGCCAGACGCAGCGCGTTGCGGCTGGAGCGGGTGACTATCTGAGGCCGATCAAGATATTCAGGGATATTGATCGGACCAATCCCCAGGGTGAGTTTTGTTCTTTTCACCTGGCTGCCGGCCGGTATTTGGGGCAATGAACTTAACAGATAAAACCGGGTATCCTGAGTTGTGGCACAGCCTGACAAACCCATAAGCAGGGCGCTCAATGTTATCAATATAGTAAGTGATTTTTTCATTTAGTTTTTTCTCTGCCTTTGCCGTGGAGCAATGCTTCGGGGTGTCTCTCTAAGTAATCAGCGAGGTTTCGCACTGAGCGGGCGGCGGCCGATAATTCATTTAAGGCCGTTACGAGATTTACGGCGGCGGGTGAGTCTGGCCGTGCGATCTTCATGGCGGAACGAACCGCGCTTAGAGTCTTTTCAATACTTTCATCCAACTTAATAACCTTGGTATTCAGGTGCTTGCTTAGTGTGTTGAGATTACCGAAACTTTTGCTCAAGGGGCCGTCAGCCCGCGCCAATTCATGAATTTCGTCAAGGGTGGTATTTAAGGTGTGAACGGCCTTTGACAGATCCGGCGAATTGGTGAGGCGGTTGGCCCCCTGAATGGTCTTCAGCAGGCCCCGGCCAATTTTATTGAAGGGGATTTTATGTATTTCCGCCAACACATCGGCAGTATTTCTCCGTAAAGTGTCCATGGTGGACGGAATAGTGGGAATCTCTGGGTATTTGCCGGTCAGCAGCAGCTTTTTTTTGGGAAGATTGGGGTGAACATCAAGTTCGATATATAGCTGCCCCGTCAGCAGACTGCCCGTCTTTAATTGCGCTCTCATGCCGTCTTGAACCATAAGGGCCGCTAACTCGTTGGGCGTATGAGTTTTCAGGAAACCGGAAGCGATCAGGCGATCCGGTTCAAGTTCAACGACAACCGGGGTCCTTATGCTCATGGTCTTGGGGTCAAAGGCAATGGCTATATCCGTGACCTGGCCGACCTTTATCCCCCTGAACTCCACTGGCGCCCCCTCACTCAGGCCCCTCAACGATTCATTAAAGCGTAAGAGATAGGGAACCTTTCTGACATATTTAGATTCACCGATGCTTTTGAAATTCTTGAATAATTTAAAGATGGTTCCCTGTTTACTCGGTTGGTTGGAGCCGCCGGCGGTAATGGGCGTGTTAAAAGAAATACCTCCGGCGATTAATGTGGCAAGGGGCTGAATATTGACATCTAATCCTTCTATGCCGTAGGATATGTTGATTCCAGTCATCTGCCAGAATTGACTGGTGTCTTTCACCAGCAAATCGTAGGGTGATTTAATAAAAATGCCGATGATTACCCCATCGCCGCCCTGGGCGAATTTGTAATTCACTACCCGA
>DRPV01000058.1 GCA_011330685.1 Desulfobacterales bacterium | reverse complement strand
GGGTAGACAGCCCCCCGGAATCAGAGAGCAAGGGGAAAACAGCAGAAGACAAGCCCGGCGGCCAGCTCAACCTCCTGCTTAAACGCCTTGACCAGACCTTTCTTTCCCTCGACTGGGAGGTTTCCAAAACGGGAACCGATGATTTCCAGGCCCTGTTAGATGATTTACGCCAATTATTAAATAACAGCGATGAAGAGTTGTTACGCGTTATCGACCTTACCCACAACCTCATGAACGCCATAGCGAAGAAACCGGCTCAAGTACCGCCCAGAGCCTCTGGCTCACTACGCAAAGTCATCGTTCTCTTTAAAGACTTTACCAGCCCCGACAAGGCCCCGGAGGTTAAAACAAAAGCCGCCGGGCTCATAAAAGAGTTACAGGCCATCAATGAAGAAATCTCCACTGAAGTCCTTGATAACGCCGGACAAAACCGTCGGCCGTCCCCGGATAATGACGCCTTCGGGCCGGAAATAATTGCTGCCGATCTACCCGATGTTATCCCCCGGGAGATCAGCAATATTGTCAATCTCCATCTTAGTATCCTGGCTCAGTGTATCAACCGCCTCCTGCCCCTGGAAAAATTATTCGGCCGGAACTCACGCTACGCGGAGTATCTAACCATTCATCGGCAGGTCAGGGAAACATTAGAGGAGGAAAAAGACCGCCTGACTATGGCCTTGAGCAGCAATTACAGCCCCACCCAACCGGGCCGGATTCCAAAGGTTCTCAGCGACGCTCTGAGGTCTGATATTGAGACAATCAAACAATGCCTGAAAAAACTAAAGCCGGTAGCGGAATTAGCCCGCCGCAAAAAGGCGGTAAAGCTCTACCGGGCAGAGCAGGAAATCGGCCGCCAGCTCGATAGTCAACAGAAATTACTGGCCATGGGCCTGCGCCACGGCTTCCACCCGGAGCAAATTCCAGCATCCCCGGCCCTGACAATTGCGGTGCGGGATCATATTGAGGCCCTTGACAGATGCATAAAGCAGATACTCCCCCTGGAAAATCTTTTCGGCAAAACCAAGGGCTATGATAAACTACACGCCGCCCAGCGCCGTATCCGCCTGTATCTTGAATCTCAAAAAAAGCAACTGGCCGTCAGGCTGCGGGAGGCAGGAGCAACAACAGCGGCGAAACAGCCCGCTCCGGCGGCCGCTTCCCCATGGCCCGTTCTCTTTAAGGCCCGCTGGCAGGGGATTACCGTCCTCATCCCGCCTGATGAACTAACCATTGAAACCCAGGGCCGCCCCGTCAAATTACCATCCGACCGGCCCCTGCCCGTGAAAAAGCTGAAGCCCCGGCCCTGGTCAAAATTACAACCCCTTTTTAAGGGTGAGCTGGCTCAAATGCCGGAGGCCGCCCTCCGCCGTTTAGAACTGCCCTGGCTTGCCCCGCTGATAAACGCCCCTGAGCAGGTGAACCGCAGGAGCGGCAGCTTGATTATTCTTTATAAAAACCAGCAGGGCGGCGGTGCCATTATTGACGAACCGGGTACCGAAATAAGCATAGATGATAACTGGCGCTGGCAGGAGGCGGGCACCGATGAGCATTTCATGTTTAAGGGCTTTTTATGGCGGCAGGAAGAGAGACTACCGGTATTATCGATAGGCGGAGTACAATAATTATTAACCTATAGCCTATACTATGATTGCTGAAGACATAAGACAGAAAATTACCGAGGCCCAGCTTTACTGGAGCCAGGGGCTTGAGCAGGAGGCCCGGCTTATTTGCCAGGCAATCATAGCGTCAGAGCCCAATGAGGCAGTCAGGGAGAATGTCCAGGAACTCACCGCCGCCATGGACAGAAACAAATTCCATACCGCCCAAAGCACCGGCCCGGATCCGGAGGAGCAATGGCTCACCTGTGAGGGATTAATCACCGCCGGTTTTTATGCCGAGGCCATGACCGAATTAGAGGGCCTGGCCGATACCGGCTATCGACCCGCCACCATTCGCTGCGCCATGGGCGAATGTTGTCTGCGGCAAGACGATCCCTTCGGGGCTCAAAGTAATTTTGAAGAGGCCCTGAAGGATAAAGCTGCCGACCGGGATCAACGTCTTGAGATTATGGATCGTCTGGCCATGATCTATGAAAATAATGGCGCCATCCAAGAGGCCATCACCACCCTGCAGCAAATCATCGGCCTCTCCCCCACCTTCAGCAATGCCGGGCAGCGCCTGGCCGCCCTGAGCGAAAACAGCGAAAAGGCCGGCCGCTTCTACGGCCTGCTGAAAAACAGGCGTCTAAACATGGCCGATCTTGAACGGGCCAGGGATTTGGCCCGTTCAAAGAACAAATTAATTGAAGATGTCCTCTTAGATGACTTCAATATCAGCAAGGAGGATATCGGTCAATCCCTGAGTGATTTCTATCAATGCCCCTTTCTGGAGTTTGACGAACAGGCGGCCGGGGTTGCCCCGTCCTGTATCAAGGCAGTCAAGGAACAGTTCTTCCGCGCTAATTGTTTCATCCCCTTTTCCGAAGAGGCCGGGTGCCTCAAGGTAGCGGTGGACAATCCCCACGATCTGGTCAAGAATGATAATATCAACAATGCCCTGCAGATCGGCCATATTGAATACAGCGTGGCCCTGAAAGAGGATATTAACAAATTCATTGACTATTATTTTGGCAAATACTCCTTTACAGATCCCGAGCCGGATGAGGGAGACGGGGTTTTTGAGCAGATGGATCTCGACTATGAGGATGAGGAGCCGGAGCCGGACGAGGTCGCCCAGGCCGATGGCGTGGTAGTGCAGATGGTCAATAAGGTCATTGAAGACGGGATTATCGCCGAGGCCTCTGATATTCATGTCGAATCCCAGCTGGGAACAAAGGGCATCCAGATTCGCTACCGTATTGACGGTGAATGCCGCCATTACCGCAATATCCCCTTTAACTACAAACGCTCGCTGGTCTCCAGGCTCAAGATTATGGCCAAGCTTGATATATCTGAACGCCGGCTGCCCCAGGACGGCAAAATAAAATTCAGAACCCGCAACGGCCGCAAGATTGAGCTGCGGGTCGCCACCCTGCCCACCACAGGCGACAACGAGGACGTAGTCTTAAGAATCCTGGCCAGCAGTAACGCCATGCCGCTGGATCAGGCCGGAATTTTAGAGCCCAACCTGCAAAATTTTAAGAATCTCATTGAAATGCCCTATGGCCTCATCGCCGTGGTGGGGCCCACCGGCTCCGGCAAGACCACCACTCTCCACGCCGCCCTGCGTTATATAAACCGGCCGGAGAAGAAGATATGGACGGCGGAAGACCCGGTGGAGATAGTCCAGGACGGCCTGCGCCAGGTTCAGGTGCAGAACAAAATAGACCTGACCTTCGCCCGCGTGCTGAAGGCCTTCCTGCGGGCCGATCCCGATGTTATAATGGTGGGCGAGACCAGGGACAAAGAAACGGCTACCACGGTTATTGAGGCCTCTCTCACCGGTCATCTCGTCTTTACCACCATGCATACCAATTCCGCCCCGGAGACCATTACCCGGCTCACCGGCATCGGCATAGACCCCTTTACCTTCGCCGACGCCCTGTTAGGCGTTCTGGCCCAGCGCCTGGTGAAAAGACTCTGCCCGAAATGCAGGCAGGCCTACAAACCGGATGAGCAACGCCAACAGGCGGTCTTGGAGGCCTATGGCTCGCATCCCACCGCCCCCTTAGACCCCGATAACTTAAAGGCTGTCACCATGTTTTCGCCTCAGGGCTGCCCGGCCTGCAAACAATCAGGCTATAAGGGCCGCCTCGCTATCCACGAATTATTGACCTCAAACGACGAGATCAAACAACTTATTTCCCAAAACCGCCCTCTATCAGAGATCAAAGAATCTGCCATGCGCAATGGCATGCGTACCCTTATGCAGGATGCCATTCGCAAGACCATAGCCGGAGACACCAATTTCAAGCATGCCAGAGGCTCATGCCTTAAATAGGGTTAAGGTTAACCCAAGGGCCTGAACAGAAATTCCTCAGGCACAACGAAACATGAAGGTCACGGCAAAGGCCAAGACCCCCGGCAAGTGACTTTCACACAAACCAACTATGAACAAAATAGAACAAAGAAAACATGCCAGATTATTATTCTCGGCCGCCGACCAGGCCAGAGCCCTGATTGAGGTTCCGGAACAGGGAATAGTCACCGCCACCGTCCTTGATATCAGTGAATCAGGCATCGGCCTCTCCCTGGCCCAAAATGAGATTTTTATTGACCAGGGAGAGCATTGCATTATGGTTGAGTTACGGGGAGTAGTCGGTATCCATTTTGATTTCGGTATTGAAATAGAGGTTCGTTGGCTGCTCAATTATGAGGCCCTGGGTCTCTTGGCTTTGGGCTGCCGGTTTGTCAACATACCCCCTCCAATCAGGGTCGCGCTCCGGGATTTTGTGGCCCGGAATCTAAAGGCCTGAAAGAACCGCTGACTATTTCAGGTTCCACGATTCATCCCGCAAAGTGCAGGAGTTTCCCAATGCCGACAAAGGACATGGACAAGAGTTACCAAGGCCATATAAGCGGGATTTCCCTGACCTCCTTCCTGCAGTTAATTGAACTGGAGAATAAGACCTGTACCCTGCGAGTGACCTCCGGCAACCGACGGGGAAGCTTATATTTTATCAATGGTGAGTTATGGGATGCCCAGAGTGAAGATGAGTGTGGAGCAGAAACCGCCATGCGGATTATCAGCTGGCAGCAGGTCATAATCGACATTGAAGAAGGCTGCCAGCTGACAGTTAGAAATATTGACCTGCCCCTGGGTTTTATGCTTATTGAAGGAGTCAAACGCGGTGATGAGGAGCAAGAAACAGCCCCTCAGAGGGGCAACAAAATCAATCTGGGCATGGGGGGAGTTAACAAGCTGCTGCCCCCCATTCTCTCCCGGATCAGCCGTCTGCCGGCGGTACAGACAGCCCTTATTGTCCTGCCTGACAAGATCATCAAACACAAAAGCGGGCCACTCAATACCGAGAGTTGGCACCGAATCGGCTCTTTTGTCCTCCAGATGCTCCAGACGACAGAGGACGGTATTTTGGACATGGAGATAAGACTCCGCGGCTCTCTTCTTCTAATCAGGCCGCTCAGTACGGAAGCGGCCCTAATCGTTGCCACCAAGCCGAGCCTCAATCTCGTGCTCATTAACGCTAACCTCAAGTTCTTAAACGCCGAACTCCAAGCGGCTCTGAGGGGCGAAGCGCAGGCCCGCAAGACCACCCGCCAGCCCGGCTCAGTTCCTCTGGTTCACAGGCTCAAGCACCTGGAAGACGCTATGACGGAGATCATTGGCCCCCTGGCTCATGAAATTTTCCAGGCTGGCGTTGCCGACTGGCAACTGGCCGGGCCGGCAGCAACCAGCCGCCTCCAGGAACTCATTGATCTTTTATGCATGGAGATTGGTGATCCGCAATTAGAGGAACACTTCCGCAGGGCCGCCGGCCCCGTAATAAAATCCGCCCTCAGTGAGACGCGAAGCTGATTATTTGTAAGCACTCCATGAACAACCCTGCTGAGTGTGATTTATTGAGCGCTTACAATTATTCAGCAGTGCTGAGAGCATTTCTGATGGCGGCCGACAATACCCTCAAATCAAAGGGCTTCTTTAAAATATCCCTGACCCCTAACTTTTCAGTACCCTTCATAGACTCCCTGGGCAGATTGTAGCCGGAGAAAATAAGCACCGGCAGCCGAACCCCCGCCTCGGTGATCTGCCGGGCCAGCGCCAGACCGGAAAGCCCCGGCATCATATAATCACTGAGCAGGAGATCGAATTCAGCGGGACGTGCCAAAACCGCCTCGAGAGCCAGTTGACTGTCCGTAAAACCGGTAACCTTATAGCCCAGCTTCTCCAACATCCTCTGGGCCAGATTGATAATAGTTACCTCATCATCCACGATTATCAGATGTTCATTCCCCTTAGGCAAAAGCTCATTGCCCATAATCTCAGGGGCATCAAGCATCTCCGGCAAATAAATCCTGAAGATAGAACCAAGACCCTGCTCACTTTTCACCTTTATGTCACCACCGAAATGTTTGATAATGCCATAGGCCACCGACAACCCCAGCCCGCTGCCCTGGCCCTTGGTAGTAAAATAGGGCTCAAAAATTCTCTCCATAGTCAAAGGATTCATACCGGTGCCGGTGTCAGTAACCTCTACACAGACATAAGTTCCGGGACTCAAGGCATTCATTCTCTCAAGTTCAACGGGTTTTATTTCAACCACCTGCAGGGAAATGCTCAAAATTCCGCCGTTATCTTCCATGGCCTGAAAGGCGTTGGTACAGATATTCATCAAGACCTGATGGAACTGACTGGGATCCGCCAACACCTTGCCGCAGTCCGGGGAGATAATATCTTCCAGTTTAATATTAGCCGGCAGAGTGGCCCGCAGGAGTTTTATGCTCTCCTTAACAATGGGGGCAAGGAATATGGCCTGGGGGCAGGTTTCACCCTGACGGCTGAAGGCCAGAATCTGGGCCACCAGATCCCGTGCCCGACGGGAGGCCTTCAGCACCTCCTCGAGATAGGGTACCGCCTCATGATCCTGGGGCAGAACGCTCTTAGCCAGATCGGAAAAGCCTAAGACAACGGTGAGAATATTATTAAAATCATGGGCAATGCCGCCGGCCATAGTGGCAATGGATTCCATCTTCTGGGCCTGACGCAGCTGACGTTCCAACCCCCTTTTATCACTGATATCAAGACAATACTCAATAATCTGACTCACCTCACCCTGCTCATCAAGAAGGGGATAGGCATGAATCTCCACTATTATCTCGCCACCCTTGGCATCCGTATGGACATGCTCCATGACCACGGGGCCCTTGGTGCGTTTACACTCTTCGATGGAACAGGGATGATCGGAACCACTGCAGGGATGATCACTGTTATGGGTCAATTTATAGCAAGGTGTCCCCTTGTAATCAGATGGAAAGCCGCTGGCCTCGTTGGCCAGCAGCACTTGATAATTATTGGCATCAACGAGATAAAAAGGATGAGATACCGCGTCGAGCATCTTCTGAACGAACCCCTGGGGCGCCTTTTCAGAGACCTTATTCTTTGGTTTATCAGTAGTCATAAGTCAAAAGAGAGAGGGCTTAATTTCCCGCCGCAGCTTGCTGAAAATTATTATATCCCCGATTATAAAGCCCACATAGAGCTTTTTATTATTTAATGATAGTGCCGCGCGTCTATATAATATAAGTCCTCAGAACCGAGTCGCCAATAATACGGCCATTTTGTCGTCCCACGGTTCGCTGAATTTCTCAAGCAAGCCTTCATCGGTAAGCGTTTCAGGGGCGCTTACCTTCATCACGGATCGTCAGCGGCCGCCGTCATAACCTGATCAATTACCACCCGCAGCTCGGCCAGTTGGTAAGGCTTGCTGATAGCGGCCCGAAAACCGAATTCCCGGCAGCGGGCCATTACAGGATCATTGGAATAGCCACTGGCCACCACCAGCCGGGCCGCCGGATCAAGAGCCAGGATCTCAGCGGCCGCCTCCCGACCGCCCATACCGCCGGGAATAGTCAGATCCATAATCACCAGATCCGGGGCCTTACCAGCCTTGAGCATCTCCCGGTAACGTTCCACCGCCTCACGACCATGAGCCGTCTTCACAGTTTCATGACCCAGGCGGCCCAGCATAATGGCGGCCAGATCACGCAAGGGGCCTTCATCATCCATAATCATCACCGTCCCGCCTTTTATTTCCATGGAACTTAAAACCTGATTCTTTTCCCCGCCAATAATACCGACCGGGTTATGGCGCACCGCCGGCAGATCAATGATAAAGGCAGTGCCTTTACCCGGTGTCGAATCCACCCGTAAGCGGCCATCATGCTTATTAATAATGGAATAGGAGACCGCCAGGCCCAGACCACTGCCCTCATCCTTGGTGGTGAAATAAGGATCAAAGATACGATCCACAACTTCCTTCTCCATGCCTTCCCCCTCATCACGGATAATCAGGCGGACAAAATTGCCATCCTCCTCGCTGAGATTATGACAGCTGATCTCAATTTTCCCGCCCTGGGGCATAGCCTGCTGAGCGTTAATCACCATATTCTGAATCACCTGACTGATCTGACCGCTGTCAATCATCACCGGCGAGAGACGGGGCGCAAAGTCGTACCGGCAACTGACTTTACCGCCCCGCAGGACAAAATCAGCCGAATCACGAATAATCTCCTTCAGATCGGCAACATCCTTTATCGGCTCACCGCCCTTAGCAAAGGTCAACAGCTGCCCGGTGAGACCCTTGGCCCGCAACGAGGCCCGTTCAGCCTCGGCCAGTAATTTATCCGCCCCGGAACCTGTTTCAATATCTATACGGGCCAGATTAATATTACCGAGAATGGCGGCCAGAATATTATTAAAATCATGGGCAATACCGCCGGCCAGTACCCCCACCGCCTCTAACTTTCTAACCCGCTGCAGATCAGCATCCAAGCGGGCCTTGGCCGTTACATCACTGAAAACCAGCACCACGCCAATGATACCTCCCTCCTCATTCCGGATTGGCGCGCCGCTGTCGGCAATCACCCGTCGACGGCCGTCCCTGGCAATGAGAACGGTATGATTGGCCAGGCCGATAATTTTGCCGCTCACCAAGACCTTGCTCACCGGATCCGCACAGAGCCTGCCGCTCTCTTCATTAACAATATGAAAGACCTCCGCCAGATTCCGGCCGCAGGCCTCTAACTGCGTCCAGCCCGTCAACTTCTGGGCCACCTGATTAATCAGCGTAATTCGGCCCGTGGTATCGGTAGTAATTACCCCGTCGCCGATTCCCTGGATGGTTACGAGAAGCCGTTGCTGCTCGGCCTTTAAGGCCAGCTCCATCTGTTTACGGGCCTCAATATCACGCACTACAGCCACCACATGCCCCCGGCCGCCGAATTCGGCGTAGCGCAGACCGACCTCGGCCCAAAAGGCCTCTCCCGTCCCCCGGCGGGCGTGCCATTCAAAACGCTGCGGCCCCTCCTTTTTCGCCGCCTCTATGCGCTGCAACGCCAATTCCGGATTATGAACCCCATCCAACTCGGTAAAGACCTGTGGAAAACCGGCTAAGGCCTCATCATGACTGCATTTAAACATGACCAGCATGCTCTTATTAACCTCTTCCACCACACCAGTAACGGCATCATGAATAAAGATGGCATCCGAGGCGGCGTTATAGATAGTTTCATATTTCTGCTGCCCCTCAAGAAGCTTAGCCTGCTGCGCGGCCATTACATCCCGATCCGCTATGAGACGGCGGCACATCTCGTTAAAGGCGGTTACAATACGCTCCAGCTCATCACCGCCGGCACGGGACTTACGATCCAGCCGCAGTTCCCGGCCCAGATTATCCAGATCAAGTGCAGCGGCAAAGTGGGCGATCTTCTGTAAATGGCGGTTAACCGTAAAATAGAAGAGAAAAAAGACGAATACACAGATCAGGACAATAATCAGGACATCCAGACCGGACTGCAGAGGGATATCATCTACCACATCCCGCCAGGCCTTCTTCGTGGTGGCGTATACCAGAAAACGGCCCAGATCGACCTTATGCCCGTTGGCATCATAGATTAGCGGGAAGGTCTGCGAAATTACCGGCTCCCCGGCCGTCGGCAGCTCTCCGGCCTTGAACAGAACTCCGGAGACATCAGCAACCTCAAGATAGACAAGGTCGCGGTTCTGCAGAAGGCTGTTCAACTGCAGACGCACGGCCTCATCATTCATCGTCCAGAGATTACGAGTCAGCACCGGCACCTGGGTCTGGCCCAATCCTGCTATATATTGCCGAATATGCTCAATTTTATGACGATACTCAGAATGACTCCCCAGAACGGCAATAAGAACAACAGCCGCCACCCCGAAAACAGCAAGACAAAGTACCATCCGGACAAGTAGGGGAGATTGACGATACAGGCGGCCGACACTCATTACCCCCCTCCGCCCTGCCGACCGCCAAAGACCAGCAGCCGGCCCTGGAGATGAACATCAATTTTGAGTTTCTGTGACCAGCGGCGGGCAATAGCGGCCAGGGTACCGTCTACAATCATTGATTCCCAGGCCCGCTGCCAGCCCTCAACCACCCGCCGCGGCGTACCCCTGGAGATGATAACCGCGCCATAAATATCCTTAATCACCGTTACTCTCCTGAAATCGGCCTCGTCCAATCCACTCCGGCGGATAATGAGGGCGGCCTCCACATCCGAGGTCGGCCAGAGATTCGCCCGGCCGGCGGCCAGCATACGCAGAGCCTGGCGATGGCGTCCCACCTCAATAATATTACGAAAGCCCGCGTCACGCAGAAACTGCGCCCGGGAATCATTACGCAGAGCGACAATCACCGGCACCTCCCCGGCCAAATGCCAGTCAGAAAAATGATAAGCACTGCCTCGGCGAGCCAAAAATATCCAACGCTTCTTCAACAACGGCCCCACCCACTGAAAGAGCTTGTCACGACGGGCGGTATGGCCGGCGGTAAAGAGAACGACATTGGCCTTATGGAGAGCAGTTTGATAGGCCCTGGCCCAGGGCCAGAGCTGAATAACACCCTTAGCATGAGTGCGGCGCATCAATTCCCGGACAATATCAGTACTTATCCCGGTAATCCGGCCGTTTTCCATATAATTTGTAGGTGGTTCTTCACAGGTAAGTACCCGTAACCGAGGCCGGGACACGGCCGACACAGAGGGAGGATAAAGCAGAAAAAGCGTCAACAGCGGCAGAAACACCATTACTCTAAACATTAAACTACTCCGTCCTATGACAACCGGCCGCCCATGAGATTGTACGGCGTTATGCAATAGTTTTTTGGTAACCGTTCAGCTGCACCCCATTTTCGTCCGTTTCGGAGTCTACGCTTACCTGTCCACCTCACGTACGGGGTGTACAGACTCGGTGGCCAAAACGAACGAACCTGGAGCACATCCGGAGTCTTCGCTTTCCCGGAGTCTTCGCTTACCTGAACGATTACAGTTTACGAGTTGAGGGTAATTTATACAGAATAAAAGGTAAAGGAGAAAATAAACTTGGGCCGACCCCTTAGTGGCGCTTAATACCGGCGCCCCAGGCCTGCCGATAGAGGGATAAAAGCCTCTCCTCCACCTCAAGGCGTCTCACCTCGAGATCAGCGGCTTTTAAGTGGGAGGGAATCAAAAGCGGCTCCCCGAAACAGACCCGGATGGCAGTACCGGGGCGGGGCAGAATCATACGATCCCAGCTGTTAAAGGCCCAGTAGCGTTTCATTCCCCAGGCCACGGGCAGGATGGGAGCCCCGGTTCTTGAGGCCAGGAGAACAGCCCCGGCCTGCAGAACCAGGGGCGGCCCCTGAGAACCGTCCGCGACAATGACGGCGTTTTTACCCTCCTCCCTCATCTGCCTCATCATCTCCCGCAAGGCTCTAAGCCCGCCCTTCCCCTTAGAGCCCCGCACCGTATCCACGCCATAGCGGCGCAGAAGGCGGGAAACATACTCGGCATCCCGGCTGGCGCTGACCATGGCCACGGCGGGAGTATGCTCCGTCATCATCAATGAGCAGAGTACCGAGTAATGCCAGAAAAGGGCGATAAAGGGCCTCCCGGCCCCAACAACCTCGTCACGATAGCCGCCGCCCTCCTCCCGCAGCCGACAGGTGGCAAAAAGGCCCTTCGACAGAAGGCTGTAAAGCGGCGGCACTAATTTCAGCGATAAATTATAGGCGATAGACATTTTTGATCAATTACAGATTCAAAACTGCAATTCCAGCTCCCGTAGTTTTTTGATCCGATCCCGCAGACCGGCGGCCTCCTCAAAGGCCAGTTCCGCCGCCGCCTGCCGCATCTCACCTTCAAGTTCTTTGATCTCACGGCGCAAATCGGCCAAATTGGTGTAAGTCCCCTCCTCTTCGGCAGCCATGGCAGGTAACTCCGGATAATCCTGTTCGTAGATAGTGGCGGCAATATCCTTAATTTTGGACTTGATGGTTGCCGGGGTAATACCGTGCCGCTGATTATAAGCCGCCTGAATCAAGCGGCGGCGGGCCGTTTCCTCAATGGTATAACGCATGGAAGCGGTAATCCCTTCGGCATACATAATCACCTTACCCCTGGCGTTGCGGGCCGCCCGGCCGCAGGTCTGGATCAGAGAACGTTCACTGCGCAGAAAGCCCTCCTTATCGGCATCCATAATGGCCACCAGCGTAACCTCGGGGATATCCAATCCTTCACGAAGAAGATTAATGCCAATGAGGACATTATACTCACCCCGGCGCAGATCGCGAATCAGCTCCACCCGCTCCAGGGTCTTGATATCGGAATGGAGATAACGCACCGCCACCCCGAGATTTTCATAATATTCGGTTAAGTCTTCGGCCATGCGCTTGGTGAGGGTGGTAACTAGTACCGCCTCCCGGCGGGCGCTGCGACAGCGAATCTCCTCTAACAGGTCATCCACCTGAGTGTCCACCGGCCGTACCTCAATCTCCGGATCCATGAGGCCGGTGGGCCGGATAATCTGCTCCACCACCCGGCCCTGAGCCGCCTCCAGCTCAAAATCACCAGGGGTGGCGGAGACAAAGATCACCTGTTTGATCCGGGCCTCAAACTCCTCAAAACGCAGGGGGCGGTTATCAAGGGCCGAGGGCAGCCGAAAGCCGAATTCCATTAGGGTCTTCTTACGGGAGCGGTCGCCGCGGTACATCCCCCGCGCCTGGGGCACAGAGATATGACTCTCGTCAATAAAGAGGATAAAATCATCGGGGAAATAATCCAGGAGGGTGGGAGGCGGCTCCCCCGGTCGGCGGCCGGTGAGATGGCGGCTGTAATTTTCAATCCCGTTGCAATAGCCCAGCTCGGCAATCATCTCCAGATCAAACTCCGTCCGCTGCTCAAGACGCTGGGCCTCTAACAGACGACCGGCACGGCCAAGTTCAGTTAGGCGCTCTTTTAATTCCGCCTTAATGGAGAGCATTGCCGCTTCGAGACGCTCCTTAGAGGTCACAAAATGGCTGCCGGGGAAGAGAGTCAATTCATCAAGGGTCTCTAATACCACCCCGCGCAGGGGGTCAATCATGCTGACGGCCTCCACTGTATCACCAAACATCTCCACCCGCACGGCCCGCTCATCCTCGTAGGCCGGAAATATCTCCAGGACATCGCCCCGTACCCGGAAGGTACCGCGGTGAAAGGAGATATCATTCCGTTCATAGAGCATATAGACCAGACGGCGCAGAATATCCTCCTGGGCGTAGTCCTCACCGACCCGCAGGGTGAGATTCATGCCCTCATACTCATCCGGCGAGCCCAGGCCGTAGATACAGGAGACACTGGCAACGATGATGGTATCATGACGGGTGAGGAGAGAACGGGTGGCCCCATGACGCATTTTGTCAATGATGTCATTAATGGCCGAGTCTTTCTCGATATAGGTATCAGACTGG
This sequence comes from Desulfobacterales bacterium, assembly GCA_011330685.1. Classification (GTDB taxonomy): domain Bacteria; phylum Desulfobacterota; class Desulfobulbia; order Desulfobulbales; family VMSU01; genus JAADIV01. Next base: position 18,859 of record DRPV01000058.1, on the reverse strand, counting down.
GGAATATAGGCCTCGGGCTGGTAATAATCGTAATAGCTGACGAAATACTCCACAGCGTTGTCGGGGAACAACTCCTTCAGCTCGGCGTAGAGCTGGGCGGCCAGCGTCTTGTTCGGGGCCAGCACCAGGGCGGGACGCCCCGCCCCGGCAATAACCTGGGCCATGGTGAAGGTCTTGCCGGAGCCGGTCACCCCGAGGAGTACCTGGGATCTGAGTCCGGCCTTTAAGCCCCGCGCTAACAGATCAATGGCCTGCGGCTGATCACCGGAAGGCTCAAAGGAGGTCACAAGCTTAAATTCCGCCTCTCCCCGCGGACCGGGGATGCTGAGCGCGGCAAGCTCCAGATCGGCTACGCCTCTGTCATCCGGCGGGCCGCTCTTTGTACGGCTCAACCGCAAATCGCTGATTTTAGTCATGCAGCGCCGCCAGGCTTACAGCCGCCGTCTCTAACATGCTCACATTCAAAGGGGAATCAGCCGCCATAGCCTCTATAAAGGCGCAGTAAAAGAGACGATTAATCTGGCGGGGGATGCCGCCGCTCTTTTCCAGGGCCAGGGGATAAACCTCCGGCGGCAGAAGATTGGGCCCGGCACCGCATTTTAAAAGCCGATATTTAACATACTGCTCCAGATCGGCGGCACTTAGAGGGTTTAAGGTAATGGCAAAGGTAATACGGCCGCGGAGGGCAGCATAGGAGGGGGCACGCAGCCGACGAAGAAGGGCAAGTTCAGCACAGAGCAGTACCGTCACCAGCTTCTCCTTCTCGGTCTCCAGATTAGAGAGGGTACGCAGAAGGTGAAGGGCGTCGGCCTTTAAAAAGTGGGCCTCATCAATGATAATAACTAAGCGTCTGCCCTCGGCATAAAGCCGCAGGGCCTTATCCTGCACCGCCCGCAGCCGCTGGGCCGAAAAGCGGCCGGGCTCAAGTTCAAGCTCCTGAACTATAGCTGATAACAGCCCGGCCCGGCTCATCCCCGGATGGGCCAGAATCAGAACCGGTTTGTATAATAAGCCGTCCATCTCCCGTAGGGCGGCCTGCGAGACCAGGGTCTTGCCGGTGCCGGAAACCCCGGCGAGGAGAATAAGGGCGTGTTTATCCTTCAGCCCCATACCAATCTTGAGCAGGGCCTCCTCGTGCTGCCGGGTACGAAAAAAGAGATCGGTATCAATATTATCCTGGAATGGATTACGACGCAGTCCGAACTGGAGCGCCCAATGATCGGCTTGATTCATAATAATTCGTAACTGCTCAGCTGCACCCCATCTCGGAGTCTACGCTTACAGATTCACCATCTTCATATACCGCTTAAAAGCGGAGTTCATCTTAATGCCTTTCTCCGTGCCGCGCAACAACGAGCCGGCGATATTACGGATATTCCCGGCCGCCCGCGACCGCGGAGCAAAGACGTTCAGTGGAGTACGGCGGGCGGTGGCAGCGGCGAAGGAGGAATCCCGCATGATATAGCCTATATTTTCCACCCGCAGATCCAGAAATTGTGCCGCGCAGGCCGCGAAACGTCCGGCTGTCGCCGCTGCCTGCTTCAGGGAGGCAGTCATATTAACTACCGAATATACCGCCCCCCGCAACCCCTCCTGCTGGAGCCCCTTGAGCAGCCCGTAGGCATCGGCCATGGCGGTTATGTCCTGGGTTAAAACAATAATAATCTCATCGGCAGCCCGCAGAAAATCGCGCACCCCGGCCCCCATCCCGGCCGCCGTATCCACCACGATAATTTCGGCGTTTTTTTCCATGCTCTCAAGGGCGCCAAGCATCCGCCGCCGATCAGGAGCCGTGCTGTCGGCCAGGGCCATGATCCCGGCGCCGCCGGGAATAATCCCCACCCCGCAGGGGCCGGGAGTAATCAATTCGGAAATGGAAAGCTGATTTTTAAGAAAATCACTCAGGGTATAACGAGGCTGCACCCCGGCGAGGAGATGAATATTTGCCATACCGAGATCGGCATCCAAGACCAGACTCATGTGACCGGCCCGTTGGAATTCAATGGCCAGGTTAAGGGCCAGATTACTCTTACCCACCCCGCCCTTACCGGAACTGACCGCGATTACCCGCCCATAGCCTCTTTCCGGGGCGGAAGAGACATCGCCGCTCCCATACCGGGCATGAATATCACGCAGGGCGGCAGCGGCCTCCGGACGAAAAAAAAGGCCGTCACCCCGGACAATCTTCTCCGGCAGCCGGGAACTATATTCTGACTCATAAAAACGAATAAGGCTCTCTTCCAGGCCGGTGGCAGCACTTAAATCGGTAATAGTCAGCAATTGATTCATAAAAAATTCACCACAGGGCACAGAAGACACATTCTCCCCTTAACACAGGGGAAAATAAAATCTGTAAGCGTTTCAGGGGCGGTGCTCATGGAGCGCTTACGTTATAACCTGCCCGTGTTTACACTTCAAGGCCAGGGCCTTGTTAACCGTTGTTAAGACCTTATCCAAAACAAAGGGCTTTTTCAGACAGGCAAAGGCCCCCATCTTCACGGTATTCTTAATCTCCTGCAGCGATGCCAGACCGGTGACAATAATGACGGGAATATCCGGGAATTCCCGATTAACAAATTTCAGAACCTCCAGGCCGTCCTTACGGGGCATGCGGACATCAAGTAGAATAAGATGATATTTCTGGTAGCGCAGCATGCCGATACCCTCCACTCCATCATAGGCCCCATCCACATTATATCCCGCCGCCCTCAGACATTCCTGCAGCATCTCATTAAGCAGACGTTCATCATCAATAATCAGGATTCGGCAGATCTCATGCTGTTCATCACCGCGCGCAGTCTTCTGATCCACTGCCTTTTTTAAATCCCGCAGCTGCACCCCATGGTCAATGGGGAGTCGGACGCTGAAGGTACTACCCTCACCCACCACACTCTCCACCTGCAAAATACCGCCGTTATGCTCAATAATAGAGTGACATACTGCCAACCCCAGCCCCGTGCCTTCCCCTTCTCTCTTGGTGGTAAAAAATGGATCAAATATCTTGCCGATATTTTCCCTGGAAATACCAACCCCATTGTCCACAACGGCGATAACCACCCGCTCATGACCGTCAACCCCGCCCCGCAGTTCCAGACGCCCGCCCTTAGGCATGGCGTGAATAGCGTTAATCAGGAGATTCATAAAAACCTGCTCAATCTGCATGGCATCGACAAAAACAGGAGGTAAATCCGCCGGAATATTATTAACGATTTCAATTTTAGAGACAGAGACCCGGTCACCCAGCACTCCGAGAACCAGATCCATACACTCCCCGACCTGGGCTGAGGTAAACTTTGGTTCATTGGGGCGGGCAAATCCCATGAGATCACCAATAATTTTGGAGATCCGCCGTTCCTGATCGGCAATAACCTCCAGCCGGTGGCGCAGTTCATCATCGGGCTGCTTAACCAACAGACGCTGCATAATCTGGAGATTCAAGGAAATAATGGTCAGGGGATTATTAATTTCATGGGCGGCACCAGCCGCCAACCGTCCCACCGTGGCCAGACGGTGAGTATTAAAGAGCTGGCGTTGATGTTCCTCCAGCTTACGGGCCTCGGCCTCCATAGCCCTGGCCTGGCGACTCAGATCCTTTTCCATGAGGATACGGTCAATACCATTAGCCGCGGCCGTGGACAACAACTCAAAATTACGCCGCATAACAGCCAGATCAGCTACCGGCGGCGAGGCATCCTTAAAATCCACCAATAATTCGCCGATTATACGCTCCACCCGGCCATGAGACTTTTGATCACCAAGGAAAAAACCGGCCATGAACTCCGAGCCGGCAATAATCTCGGCAACCCCGGATTCCATGATTGTACCCTCCTCAAATTCCAGGCTCACCCGTCTCAACTGCTGCAGGGCCTCCGTCTCCATATCGGCCTCGGGCTTGACCACCGGGCCTCCATGGTGCGGCACTGAAAACTCGGCAAACTCGCCGCCGCTGTATATCTGGCCACGGAAATGAGCTTCACCATCATCTAAGGCCAGGCATAAACAACGCTTAACTCCAAAGGCCTCCTGGGCCGCCAGCAGTATCTCCCGCAGGGCTTCAGCAATGGTCAGCCCCGGTTTCAGGCTTCGTCCCAGGCCGCAGGCCGCATCTAAAACCCGGTTGGCCGCCAGCAGCTCATTGTTCTGCTGGTCCAGATCAACACTCATCGCTCCCAAACTAACATTAGCGGAAGACAGCAGATGCTGATAGGTCTCCGAATCATGGAAACCCATGACCACAGCCATTTTTTCGATACGTTTCACAACCTCCGTCACCAGGTCATCAATCTCTCCGCCCTTTATACCGTTTAAGAGCATAAAGTTTTCCAGAGCGAAATGATAATGTTGATGATCATAGGCCCCGGTGGAAAAAAAATAACTGGAGCCGATATTGTGACAGACACAGATTGCGTCGGCAAAACGTACCAACTGGTAAAGATTTTCCTTCTCCGGTTTAATCGCCTCAGGTACGGGCTGGTGATGAGCGGCCAAAGCCTTGACTAAGGCCTCGGGAAACATCCATTGTTCAGCGGCAATACGACCGGCATCGGTATGATCCAGCCCCATCTTGCGCCGCTCAACATCAAGGGCCAGAGGGGCGTCGGTGGAATACCCACCCTGTTTCTCCAGCTCAAGACAAACCTCACTGAACTCATCCGGCATCTGTTGATAGCAGATCAATTTACCGATATCATGTACCAGCCCCGCGAGATAGGCCTCATCAACATTGGCAAAGCCCAACTTCTCGGCCAGCAGTTCAGAGGCGGCCGCCACCCCGATGGCATGAAGCCAGAAATTAACCAGCCCATCAAGCCGTTCCTGGGCGGCATCGGAAAAGCAGTCAAAGACCGAAACCGAGAGTATCAAGCCGCGGACGGTATTAAACCCCAAAAGAGAAATGGCCCGGGGAATGGAAGTAATCCTCTGGCGAGCTCCAACAAAGGCGGCATTGGCATAGCGGAGAATGCGGCCGGACAACACCTGATCGTTACGCAACAAATCTGCCACCGACTCAAAGTTAGAAGGATCACCCTCTAACAGACGAATGGCCTCAACTGCCACCGCGGGCAGAGTGGGGATGCGCTCAACATTTATACTTTCAGCAAGTCCCGACATAGTTCACCTGGTTAAGTGTTCATAGCCCTGAAATGAAACATCCCGTTCCCCATCCCGACCGCAAAGCAGAACCCCGCAGCCGGGTATCATCTTCCCGATCCTGAATATCTGCCGTTTAAGGACAGCCTTTACCTCCCGTCTCAAGTCCTCTTCAACGGCCGCCGGACAGGTGAAGAGCAGCCTGTAATCCTCACCACCGCCAAGGGCCGAATCCAGGACGTCTATCTCAAGATCCAGAGCCGCCTGCCGGGCAGAAACAGAGATAGGAAGCCAATCGGCATTAATACGCGCGCCCAGACCGCTGGCCGCGCACATATGGGCCAGATCAGTAGCCAGGCCGTCGGACATATCAAGCATGGCCGTTACCCCGCTGCCGGCGGCGGCAAGATGACGGCCCAGGGCCACCTCCGGCCGTGGAGTGAGATGGGCCGCGGCCAGCTGCGGCCAGGAGGCCTGCCGCCCCTCACGACAGAGCTTTAAGCCCAGGGCAGCATCACCCAAGGAGCCGCTGACCATAATTACATCATCGACCCCGGCCCCGGAGCGATATAAAATACGGCCCTCCTCAGCCTCACCAATAATGGTGACAGACAACAATAAACCCTCCGGAGAGGCTACAGTATCGCCGCCGACAAGCACAACCCCGTACTCCTTTAACTCAGCCGTGAAGCCTTCGGTAAAGGCGGTGAGCCAGGCAAAATCCAAGCGGGCCGGCAGAGCCATAGAGAGCAGAGCAAAACACGGCTTACCGCCCATGGCGGCAATATCGCTTATATTTACCGCCGCCGCCTTATGACCGAGTTCCCGCGGGCCATGCCAGGTAAGATCAAAATGTACCCCCTCCACCAGAGTATCAACGCTTACCAGCTGCTTACAGCCCTCCCGACAACCAAAAACGGCACAATCATCGCCAATACCATCTACCCGCTCCGGAACCTTACCTGCTGCCCCTTTGATATAATCTATAAGCTGACGTTCCGAGACCATGCCTCACTTCACCACCCGCAAAACAGCTTTCTTGCGCTCGGGAGGCTTAGAAGCAGGCGGCGCGGCAACCGGCCCAAAGTCAACAGCCTGCATAAAATGTTCTATACCGTTCATGGTAAAAATTTCGCGGCCGCTGAATTGGGGTTCACGCAGAGCCCAGGTTACCTTCTGGGGCGGCAGCCCCAGGATGTGCATGGTCAACTGCCACCAGTCACGTTTAGCCTGATCGGGAGTGATATCCACAATTAGAGCGTAAAAAACTGATTTGGGCTCAGCAATGGCGGTCAGGACTATATCCCCGGCCTGGGTTGTGTCCTTAAAAGAAATTATCCGCCGTAACTCCTGAATGGTTTTCTCCATTATGATATTTACCCCTCTTGCTTTAAGCCTCACCATCCCGCCCTGGGGGTGCATAGCCGCCGCAGCCTCAATTTTAAATAGTTTGGTATCTTCTTGTATTTTAAGCAGGAATAGACAATGGATAAACTTAATTTTATGGTCAAAAAATCTATAAAGTCAACATATATATTCCCCAACACCGCGTTTTTTCAACAAATAACAGGTTAATACTATAGATGAACGAGGAAAGAACGGGGAACTGATAAAGATGGGAAGGGGAATTATAAGGAACAGTTAAATACTGCGTCGACAATACAGACGGACGTCTAAGCCTTTTATATAGAAGTCACCTGCCAAGGTTCCCGGCCTTGCCACGGCGTTCATGTTTCGTTGTGCCTGGGCGGCCGGGCATGGTGTTATAAAAGGCGGCAGTGGATTATGCGACAATTTGCCATATTGGCAGACGGGAAATATGTTGTATATATATTAATGTCTCTCTCTTATTGAGTGGGCGGGACTCTCTCCCCGCTCACTCAATTCTTTTACATTTTCGAGTTGTCCGCCCTTCTGACTGCCGCCATAACCTCCGCAACCAGGGAGATATCCTTATGACCGGCGGAACTTTCCACCCCCGAGTTAACATCCACTGCCCAGGGCCGGGTTATTCTAACCGCCTCTTCCACATTACCGGCATTAAGACCGCCGGCTAAAATAAAGGGCTTGGGGATTAAACAATCGGCAAGAAGCTGCCAGTCAAATTTCTCTCCGGTACCGCCAGCCAGTTCAGGATGATAGGTGTCTAACAGAAAGCCCTTGGTTAACTCCTCAAATGGTTTAATTTCATCCAGGCTTTCTCTGCCTTTTATTTGAAAGGCCTTTATTATGGGGGTGTTAATGGCTTGACAATATTTAACCGGTTCAGAACCATGCAGCTGCACAAAGCTCAGGGAACAATATTGGGCAATATCATTGACCAGGTCTGGATCTTCGTTGACAAATACCCCCTGGGTATCGACAAAGGGTGGCAGACTGCTGATAATTTTACGGGCCGCTTCCGGCTCAATATAACGCGGACTTTCCTTATAAAAGATAAAGCCCAGGGCATCTACTCCGAGACGGGCAAGGGCCTCGGCCTCACCTTGCTCTGTAATACCGCACACCTTGATTCTCGTTCGCGGAACCATTAATTTTTTTGTCCTCTTTACTGGTTAACGGGAAAGGGCTGACGCAGGTCACGCAGAGCCAGAGAGCGATCAGGCGCCCGCATTAAGGATTCACCGATAAGAGCGGCACACACCCCGTGTTCCGCCAAACGCCGCATATCGGCAGCGTCTTTAATCGCTGATTCACTGACCACCGGCACCGCTGCCGGTAATTCGGCCATTACCCTGAAAGTTGTCTCAATATCCACTGTAAAATCACGAAGATTACGATTATTGATCCCGATGAGATCAGCACCTGCCTTTAAAGACCGTTCCGCCTCCCTTTCGTCATGCGCCTCGACCAAAACATCCAGCCCCAGTTCCCTGGCCTGAAGCAGATAATCCGCCATCTCCTGATCGTCGAGAATGGCGGCTATGAGCAGAATAGCATCGGCGCCGTAGAGGGCCGCCTCCCGAATCTGGATCTCATCAATAATAAATTCCTTGCGCAGCACCGGCAGATTCACCGCACTCCGCACCGCTGGGATATAGGACAGAGAGCCCTGGAAAAAATGTTCATCCGTAAGAACGGACATGGCCTGAGCTCCGCCCTTTTCATAATCACGGGCGATTGCCGCCGGCTCAAAATCCGGGCAGATCAGGCCCTTGGAGGGCGAGGCCTTTTTGGCCTCGGCGATGACCGCCACCCCCTCGTAATTCAACAGAGCACTCTTAAAACCACGCGGCGGCGCAATCTCCATCTCCGGCGGCCGCGGCCCGCCTTGAGCCTTGAGCCCTGCCACCTCCTGCCGTTTATATTCAACTATGGTATCAAGAATCATTGCCGCAAAAGGCCGCCAGGGCCTCCAGTTTAATCAAAGCCGCCCCTGAATCAATAGTCTGCCGCGCCAGTTCAATACCGGAGGCGATATCAGCGGCCCGATCCGCAGCCCAGAGGGCGGCCCCGGCGTTAAAGACAACCACGTCATAACAGGGGCCTGGTTTCCCTGACAGAACATCCCGCAATTGACGAGCCGATTCCTGCGCCGTCTCCCCGCCCTTAATATCGTTTAGAGTTGCCGGGGCCAGACCATAGTCCTCGGGGTTAATATTATAGGTGGTGACCTTATGACCATCAGTCTCTGAAACCCTGGTAGTGCCGGTGGTGGTTATCTCGTCAATATTACCGGCCCCGCAGACCACCAGGGCTCGTTTAACCCCGAAATTATTTAAGACCTCTGCCATAATCTCAGTAAGAGCCGGCTCATAGACCCCTAAAAGATAGACGTTGGCCGCCGCCGGATTGGTTAAGGGGCCCAGGATATTAAAAATCGTCCGAATCGCAATCTCCCGCCGGGGGCCGATGGCATATTTCATCGCCCCGTGCATCATGGGGGCGAACATAAAACCGATACCAATTTCACGCACGCATTGACCAATCCGGGCCGGACTCATATTGAGATCAACACCCAGGGCCTCAAGGACATCGGCGCTGCCGCAGCGGCTGGAAACGGAACGGTTGCCATGTTTGGCCACCGCCGCTCCAGCCCCGGCCGCCACAAAGGCGGAAGTGGTGGAAACATTGAAGGTACCCGAAGAATCGCCGCCGGTACCAACTATATCAAGGAGCAATTCATCCGGGCCCGCGGCCTCAACGGTTACCGCCTTCCGGCGCATCAGCCGGGCGGCCCCGGTAATCTCAGCCACTGTCTCCCCCTTTATCCGCAGAGCGGTGATAAAGGCACCAATCTGGGCATCGGTACAGTCGCCGGACATAATTTCATTCATTACCGTGATCATCCTCTTCTCATCGAGATCACGACCGTCCACAAGCGTGGATAAGGCTTCTTTAATCATTTTTTCGGGGTACAGTAATTGGTATGTAAACGAACAACAAATTCAAGGCGTCTGGGCGACAAAATTCTTTAAGAGCTGCACACCGTCCGGGGTCATGATGGATTCGGGGTGAAACTGCACCCCCTCCACCTTCATGGTCTTATGCCGCAGCCCCATTAATTCACCCTCCGGAGTATGAGCCGTTGCCATAAGGCATTCGGGGAGGTCTTCATCGACAATCAGAGAGTGATAGCGCATGGCGGCAAAGGGATTGGGCAGCCCCTCAAACACCCCCAGCCCGTCATGCTCAATCATGCTGGTCTTACCGTGCATCACCCGCCCGGCCCGCACCACCTTGCCGCCAAAGGCCTCGCCAATGGCCTGATGACCAAGACAGACACCGAGGATGGGCAGGCGGCCGGCGAAATGCCTGATGGCCGGAATGGAGATACCGGCCTTATCCGGCGTACAGGGGCCAGGGGAAATGAGGAGATGATCGGGCGCCAGAGCCTCCAGCCCGGCGATGGTAATCTCGTCATTACGGAAGACCTTTATTTCCACCCCAAAACCGCCGATTGTCTGGACGATATTATAGGTAAACGAATCATAATTATCAATTATTACAAGCACAGCCCTATAACCCCTTCTCGGCTAATTCAACCGCCTTGCGCAATCCCATAGCCTTATTAATGGTCTCTTCAAATTCAGCCTCCGGATCAGAATCCGCTACAATACCAGCCCCGGCCTGAACCCAGAGATCATCGCCCCGCATCAGAAAGGTACGAATAGTAATACAAATATCCATATTGCCGGAAAAACCGAAATAACCCACCGCCCCGGCGTACGGCCCCCGGCGCTCCGGTTCCAGTTCCTCAATAATCTCCATGGCCCTGATTTTGGGCGCGCCGCTCACCGTCCCGGCCGGAAAGCAGGCCCGCAGGACATCAAACTGATCCAGTCCCGGTTTAAGTTCACCATGCACACCGGAGACAATATGCATCACGTGACTATAGCGTTCAACCACCATCAAGTCGCGGGTCTCCACTGTACCGTATCGTGCCACCCGCCCCAGATCATTACGACCCAGATCCACCAGCATCAAATGCTCGGCCCGTTCCTTGGGATCGGCCAGCAACTCCTCTTCCAGGGTGCTGTCCTCGGCCTCATTCCGCCCGCGCTTACGGGTACCGGCAATGGGACGCACCTCGACATTATTATTATCGAGCCGCACCAGAATCTCCGGCGAAGAACCAATTTGAATAATATCATCAAGCTGGACATAAAAAAGATAGGGACTGGGATTAATATGGCGCAAAGCCCGATAGAGGGCGAAGGGTGAGAGCTTGGTCTTACTGTGAAACCTCTGGGAGAGTACCACCTGAATAACATCACCGGCCATGATATACTCCTGGGCCCGGGCCACCATGGCAGTGAACTCATCCCGTGACATATTGGCGGTAAAATCGTGCTTCAGCTCCTCCTCCGGCTCAGCGGTGAGGTGAGGGGGAATCGGCCCGGCAAGCAGGGCGGTAATCTCGGCTATTTCCGCCAGGGCATCCTGGTACTGCGCGGCAGGGTCAAGATCATCGGCAATGGCCACGCAATTAACCACGGCGATGGTCTGACAGAGATTGTCACAGACCAGAACTATGCGGGGAATCATAAATGATGAATCGGGAATATCAAGAGGCTGATTCGTCTCCGGCAGCCGCTCCATGAAACGCACCATATCGTAACCCATATAGCCCACTGCCCCGCCAAAAAAACGGGGCAGATAACTGGTATCACAGGTGCGAAAGGAGGCCAGCAGCTCCTTTAAGGCCGCGATGGGATCGCCGGTCTGCTCCCGGCCGCTGATATCTATTTTTGAGCCGGAGCTGCGAAAGGTGGCAAGGGGCTCCAGGCCGATGAATGAATAGCGGCCCCATTTCTCGCCTCCCTGAAGGCTCTCTAAGAGGAATACATGCCGGCGGCCGGCAGCGACCTTGGCAAAGGCGGTGAGAGGCGTGTCCATATCTGCCACAATCTCACGACAGACAGGAACCATGCCGGACTCGGCCGCCAATTCCTTAAATGTGGACAAGTCAGGTTTAATCATAATATTACCGCAAGATAAAACGGAAACCAAAAACAAAAAGCCATGAGGACACGAATGACCACATGGCTTTTTTTAGCAACAGGCATAACATAACGACCGCATAGTAAATAACAGGTGCCGTACTGCCATTAAAAATATTTTGTTCGTTACAGACATCTTATTCCCCGGTGGCTGAGCTCTTCACATCCTCCGGCAAATCTCCCTATGGGCAATGACACTCAGGACTGCTGCGCAGCAGCAACAAAAGCGTTTACCCTCTTGGTCAGACGTGATACCTTACGTGAAGCGTTCTTCTTGTGGAGATTACCCTTAACCGCCACCCGGTCAATAATGGGAATAGCGGCCCGCAGGGCCTCCTGAGCCGCCTCAACGGAATTTTCCTCAATTGCCGTGTCAACCGCCTTGACAGCAGTCTTCATCCGGGAATTGCGAGCCCGGTTCCGTAACCTGCGCACCTGGCTCTGTTTGCTTCTCTTTAATGCTGATTTATGATTTGCCAAAACTTCTTCTCCCAACTTTTAAGATAAATTCAATAACGCCTTTTGAGCGTATTAAGCCTCTATAGAAAATTTTTTTAATTTAAAACAATTGGCCTTTAATGTCAAGAGCCTATAATTTTTTATGCCATCAGGCTATTAATTTGGATGGACAGGCTTGACATACAGACCATTATAGCCCCATTATATAATATTATGCACCGCAGAAGAACGCTGTTTTTCATAGAGTTTAACAAACTGAAGCAGGCATAAAATATGAGACGTTCCAACAAAGATATCCAAACTGTGTTGAGTAAAGTTATGCGATTGGCCGTGAGCCAGGAGCCCTTTACCGATATCCTGCGGCATTTTCTGAAAATCCTGACCTCCCTGCCTCATCTGAACCTCATCAACCGGGGTGTCCTCTTTCTGGTTGACGAAGAGCCCCCTCATAATTTACGCCTGCGGGCCGCCCACAACCTCTCTCCCACGTTTAACAATCTCTGTCGTCAGATCCCATTGGGCCATTGCCTGTGCGGACAATGCGCTGCCGAAGGAAGGATTATTCTGGCCGACAACTCCGACCCCCGCTATCAGAAATACGCCGAGGTCTCCCAGCCCTACGGCCATTATTGTATCCCAATTCCGGGCCAGAATGGTTCCGTATTAGGTGTTTTTACCCTCTACGCCAGAATCGAAGATCATTACGACCCGGAAATCGTCGAACTCCTGCAGATTGCCGCCATAGCCATTGCCGGTATCATCCGCCTCCAGCGCAGCGCCAAAAAGTTAACCAACAGCCAGCATTATTCCAAGGCCATAACCAATGCCGCCATTGATGCTATAATCATGATGGACGACCGGGCCAGAGTCACCCTGTGGAATCCCGCCGCCACCCGTCTCTTCGGCTATTCAGAAGAGGAAGCCGTGGGCCGCAATGTCCATGACCTTATTGTGCCCGACAATTATTCCGATGCCTATCGGCCCGCCCTGATGAGTTTCTTAAAAAAAGAACCGCAAGAGATTTTAGCCAGAACCGTTGAGGTCGACGCCCGCTGCCGGGACGGCCGGGAAATTCCGGTTGAGTTATCTCTCTCGGGGGTTAACATTAATGGTCATCGCCATGCCGTAGGCATAATCCGGGACATTCGCCGCCGCCGCCGGGCGGAAGAGGAACGAATGGAGCTTGACCGACAATTACAGCAGTCCTGGCGCCTTGAGGCCATCGGCACCCTGGCCGGCGGCATAGCCCATGATTTCAACAACATCACCGCCTCCGTCCTGGGTTTTGCAAATATGGCCCTGGAGGAATTACCCCCTGACAGCCCCATACGTTCTGATCTCGGACATATCATCTCAGCGGGCCTCCGGGCCAAGGAAATAACCAGACAGATCCTAACCTTCAGCCGCGGTCAGGATCTGCATTTTTCTCCCCTGCGCTTAGACCTGATGCTTCAAGAGACCATAAAACTTCTGCAGGCCTCAATACCTGCCGCCATCAAAATAGAACTCCACATAGCCCAAGGCTGCCAGACGAGTATCATCGCAGACCCTTTACAGATTCATCAAATATTGATGAATCTCTGCGCCAACTCTTATTACGCCATGCGCCGGCATGGCGGCACCATTGATATCAGCCTGCGGGACACAACCCTGAGCGAAGCGGAGGCAGCAGCTATTATCGGACTCAGCCCCGGCGATTATATCCAGCTTTCCATCTCGGATACCGGCAGCGGCATTCCGCCGGAGGTGCTGCCCAAAATATTCAACCCATTTTTTACCACCAAGCCCAAGCCCGAAGGCACCGGTATGGGCCTGGCCATCGTGCATGGCATCGTAACCAAATTAAACGGGGCGATTCAGATCAATAGCGCACCGGGCCAGGGCACCACCTTCATCATCTATATCCCCCCCTGCCAGGCGGAAGCAGAACCAGCAGCCCCAAAACTTCCCGCCATGGGCGGACAAGAACGTATCCTGTTAGTTGATGACGAGGCCCCATTGGCCGAAATAACCGCCAGGGCCTTAAACAAAACGGGTTACAAGGTGACTTTCAAGACCGACAGTATCGAGGCCCTGGAAACATTCAAGGCCCGCCCCGATGACTTTGACATAATTCTCACCGATCAAACCATGCCCAACATGACCGGAATTGACCTGGCCGTCGAACTGCTTAAAATCAAAGCGCATATTCCAATCATCATGTTCACCGGCATTATAGATCAAGACACCATGCAATACGCCAAAGAAATCGGGATTCGCAAGATAATACTAAAGCCCATGGAACTCGACAAACTAAGTGCCGCCATCCAGCAGCTATGCGGCGAAGGCTGAAATATGGCTGACTTAAGCGGTAAAATCCTGATAGTTGACGATGACCGCGATCATCTGGCCCTGGTGGGCAGATACGCGGCCTCTGCCGGTCATAACTTTCAATTAGCGGCATCCGGCACCGAGGCCATAAATCACATCAACAGCTTTACCTTCACCGTGGTCATCACCGACATGATTATGGCGGGGACGGACGGCATGCAGTTAATCCGCCATATCCGGGAGCATTCCCCTTCAACCAGCGTCATAGCCATGACTGGTTACAGCAATAACTACTCCTACACTGACGTCATCAAGGCCGGCGCCAGCGACTTCATCGTCAAACCATTTCCCAAGGACGAATTAATTGCCAAATTAAGACGAATTTTTCGGGAACAATCGCTTTTAAACAATCTGCGGCGGGAATTACAATATCACAAAGATGTCAGCGCTGAGCTGTTGGCAGCCAAAAATACCGTGCAGCAGGCCAATGAAGTTAAAAACGGCTTTATTAATACCATCAGCCATGAATTTTTGACCCCGATGAACGGTATTCTCGGTTTTCTGGAACTGCTGACTGAGACCACCCTTTCCAGGAAGCAGCAAAATTTTCTCAACCTGATCCAGCTCTCCGCCGACCGCCTCATGGGACTGATAAATCAGCTCCTTGACTTCTCACACAGCGAGGATCGACGGCACCGCCAGGATATAAATTTCCAACCGCACGCCATCCTTGAGCAGACCGTCAGGGCTATAACACCGAAGGCCGAAGAAAAAGGACTTAAATTATCCTTTCATGTAGAACACGACGTTCCAACCGCCCTGCAGGGTGATCCGAGTATTATCCAGCAGATACTCAACTCCCTGCTGGAAAACGCGGTAAAATTTACCGAGCACGGCGAGATAAGCATCCGAGCCGCGCTTGAGCAGAAAAAGCCCCCGGACGGCATAATCCTGCGTTTCAGCGTCCGCGACAGCGGCTGCGGAATACCAGCCGCCAAGCAGGAAGAAATTTTCGCCCCCTTTTCCCAAGCCGACGAGTACCTCACCCGGCGGCATGAAGGAGCCGGCCTCGGACTTGCCATCTGCACCCGCTTAGTCCCCATGATAAACGGCAGGATATGGGTAAAAAGCAAAATCAATCAGGGATCAACCTTTCATTTTACCGCCCGTCTGCGGTCATTAAACACCTCAAATCCTCCTTAAGACTAACCCTCGCACCTGAATTCCAAGTATGATGTCTTTCGCATAATTGGATAGAAGTTTTATTCCTCAGGCAGAACCACCCGCTAAATTCCCAAAATTCAAGCTCCATCTTGTCTTTCCTCAGGTTTTCAGGCATAATACTATCATGCTGAACTTTTTACACTTATTACGCTGGCAGGATATAGCGGACATCCTGATTGTCTCCTTTATCATCTACCGGATAATTCTGCTTATTCGCGGTACCAGGGCGGTGCAGATGCTGGCAGGTATCGGGGTGTTGATCATCGTCTATTTCGGAGCAAGAGAGTTAGAATTCATGACCCTCTACTGGCTGTTAGGCACCCTGCTCAGTTCAATTTTCCTGATTGTCATCATTGTTTTCCAACGTGATATCCGCCGGGCTCTGACCCAGATGGGCCAGGCCACGCCTTCGTTTACCCGCCATCAGGAAGACACAGATTTAGACATCCAGCAATTAGTTACCGCCGCGCTTTATATGTCCCGTAAAAGAATAGGGGCCATCATCGTCATCGAAAAAGAAACCGGGCTCAAGGACTACTTAGAATCGAGCCACCCCATTGACGCCATTCTGACCCATGAACTTTTAATAAGCATTTTCAGAAATGTCTCGCCTCTCCACGATGGCGGGGTTATTATCAGGCATGGACGTATTCATTCAGCCCGTTGCGTACTGCCGCTGACCAAAAACCCCTATATCTCCAAGAGTCTCGGCACAAGACACCGGGCGGCCCTCGGGATATCCGAAGAAACCGACGCGGTAGTTATTGTGGTTTCCGAAGAGACAGGCAAGATTTCCCTGGTGCAGCATGGCGCCATCACCTCTAATCTCGACAAGCATTCCCTGAGCGCCCGCCTCGAAGCCATATTCAAGCCCAAAGAACCTCCAACCACAGTATGGAAAAATTGGCTGATAAACAAATAAAAACCAACTACAGGCCGCCAAAACTATCCTGGCGCAAAGACTGGCTGATCAAACTGATTTCCCTGTTTTTCGCCGTCTTTCTCTGGTATTTCGTCGCCGGAGAGGATCGGGTGGACATGAATGTCAAGATTCCGGTGGAGATTGTCAACATGCCCCGCGACCTGATCATCTCCAATCAATTTAAAAATATCTTAGAGGTAACGGTGAGCGGGCCGCGCAGCCTGATCCGGGAGATTGCCCGCAGTGATATCTCCCGCTCCATCGACCTCTCCAATGCCAAGCCCGGCAATATGATCATCGACAACAAACCGGACTCAATATCCTTTGCCCGCGGAATTACAGTCCTCCGCATCCAGCCGTCTCATACAATCCTGCTGATTGACAAGTTGATCCAGAAAAATCTGCCCATCAAGGCCGTCACCAAGGGCAAGCCGCCCAGGGAGTATGAATTAAAGAGAATTATTCTGACCCCGGATCACATTAATATATCCGGCCCGCAGAATATCATTGATAAACACAAGATTCTCCCGACCAAACCCATCGACATTAACGGTCTTGACCAGGAGGTCACCAGACAGATATATCTGAATATCCCGCCGGAAGTAATTAATCTCATTGGCTCGCCCAGCATTACGGCCCGGATTATAATTAAAGAGAAGATGGTGGAAAAAAAGATCAACAAATTAACCATCACCGTCATCGGCCTGGCCAAGGGCAAAAAAGCGGTGCTTAAGCCCAGGGTAGTAGAGCTCAAGGTTCGCATCCCTATGCTGGTGAGCAAGAGTACACTGAAGCCGCGGCAGTTATTCACGGCCCGGGTGGATGTAAGCAAAATTTCAGCCAGCCAGCATAGCGCGGCGGTTAAAATTACCGCCACTCAACCAAGGATCATCATTGAAGATGTTATCCCGGCCTCCGTTAATGTTACCATCAAATAAATACGCCCTGGGGTATTGCCCGGCCTTGGTAAGCGAATACTCCGAGATGGGGTGCAGGTGAACGGTTACAAACAATTTAACGACCCGGAAACCAAAAGACCCGCCTTGGGGAGAAGGCAGGTCTTTTGGCTTGGAAAGAAGATTAAGAGTTTGTTCTTGACTAATACTTAAAGCAATCACCGTGCCAAACAATGATTTATTTTTTATTTTGTTTCTTTATTCATTAATAACAACATGTTAGGCACACATTCCCCAATTAATCATCCCCTCTAATAATGCCGCCGGGGCAGCAAAAGTAGTTTTAACGGGCTGCCAGGTTTTATTCGTTTAAAATCAAGTGGTTATCAGTACAAAAAATAATACCGGCGTTTTAAAAAACGCCGGTCGCCCCCATTCACAGCCGAATCACGGATAGTATCTTTTTTTAAACCCGGCCAGACAAAAGGCCAATGGGTATAATTTTTTGTACGCGGGAATTTATTTCCCGGTAGGCGGCCGAAGGGAACGTGCTGCTGTAACCGTTCAGCAGAGGCGATAAATTACCCTCAACTCGTAAACTGTAACCGTTCAGATGTGCCCCAGGTTCGTTCGTTTCGGCCTCCGAAGCGTACCTTTTGTACGTGAGGGGGGCAAAACGGACGAAGATGGGGTGCAGGTGAACGGTTACGTGCTGCTCAATCCAGATCAGGGAAGGCCTTGTCAATCTGCTTATTCCATTCAGCTACCCTCTCTTCCTGGGCCTGCAGCAGGGACTCAACATCGCCGCTGATGGTTATTCCTTCAATAGTATCACCCTGGGCAATACTGTTCACCACCGCCAAATCATCATCATTCAGCACCTCACCAAAAACGGTATGATGATCGTCAAGCCAGGGAGTGGCAACATGAGTAATGAAGAACTGGCTGCCATTGGTGCCGGGCCCGGCGTTCGCCATGGAGAGGATTCCCCCCTTGGAATGACGCAGAGAGGCATCAAACTCATCCTCAAAATTATAACCAGGCCCTCCGGTACCAGTGCCGTGCGGACAGCCGCCCTGCACCATAAAATCGGCAATTACCCGATGAAATGCCAGACCGTCATAATAACTGCGTTGAATCAGATTTATAAAATTTGCTGCCGTTAAAGGTGTTTTATCAGCAAAGATACGTAAATTTATCTCTCCCTTATTGGTCTTGATAGTTACCTGTAGATCATTTTCCGCCATGTTTTCTCCTGATGTTTTTTTGTTTTTTGTATTTTGTATTTTTGTATTCTTTGTAATGAAGCACCATAATTGGAGCATCAGACAAAAGGGGCATACGGCACACCCGCACACCCCCTGTAATTCAGCGGTGTCCGGTTACAATCTTGCACGAGGGTAATAGGACTGTCTTCGTAGCGTATTGAACAAATTCTGTAGCATTTTCTTAGTGAAGCGCAGCCAAAAATTGCGTCTGTCTGAGTGAGGAACGAACGAGTTTAGCAATTTTTG
>DRPV01000057.1 GCA_011330685.1 Desulfobacterales bacterium | reverse complement strand
TACCGCGAAGACATCATCATCAATTAATTCCGAGAAGCGGCGCAGTTCCTCTAATTTCATTTCGTCTAATTGCAGGCCCTTTTCCAGGCCGTAGGCCACGGCGCGGCCCACTATTGAGTGGGCCTGACGAAAGGGAATATTTTTGCGTACCAGGTAATCAGCCAGGTCGGTGGCGGTCATATAGCCGCCGATGGTGGCCTGGGTCAGGCGCTCCTCGTTGAATTCAAGATGGGCCAGAAGCTCCGTCATTATACTGATGCTGGGGCCCACGGTGTCAATGGTGTCAAAGAGGGGCTCCTTGTCCTCCTGGAGATCACGGTTATAGGTCATGGGCAGGCCCTTGATAAGGGTCAAAATGGCCATGAGATTACCGGTTACCCGGCCGCTTTTACCACGGATTAATTCCGGAATATCGGGGTTTTTCTTCTGAGGCATGATACTGCTGCCGGTGCAGAAACTGTCGGCGAGGCGGATAAAGGAGAACTCCTCGGTGGCCCAGATGACCAACTCTTCCGAGAGACGGCTTAAATGAAGCTGAATCAGGGCGGCGGCGGCCAGGAATTCAACCACAAAATCACGGTCGGCCACAGAATCCATACTATTGGCCGAGACCTTGGGGAATTCAAGTTCCGCAGCGACAAATTCACGGTCAATGGGCAGCCCGGTTCCAGCCAGGGCGGCGGAGCCCAGGGGCATGATGTTTATTCGCTTCAGGCCGTCGCTCAGACGCTCACGGTCACGGCCGAACATCTCAAAATAGGCCAGCAGGTGATGGGCGGTGAGGATGGGTTGAGCCCTCTGCATATGAGTGTAGCCCGGCATAATGGTATGCTGATATTTGCGGGCCAGGGTCACCAGGGCCAGCTGCAGGTTTTTAAGCAGGTCGTTAAAATTGAGGCTCACCTCCCGCAGATAGAGACGAATATCCAGTGCCACCTGGTCGTTACGGCTGCGGGCGGTGTGCAGACGCTCGCCGGCCGGGCCGATTTTTTCCACCAGGGCCTTTTCTATATTCATATGAATATCTTCGAGCTCCGGCTTAAAGATAAAATCACCCCGTTCTATTTCCCGCTCAATCTCGTCTAAGCCCTGTTGGATAAGTTTACCCTCTTCGGCGGTGATGAGCCCCTGACGGGCCAGCATCCCGGCGTGGGCCTTACTGCCCGCTATATCATGCCGGTAAAGCCTGTTGTCGTATTGCACGGAGGCGGTGAAGGCCTCCACGGAGGCCGCGGTCTGCTCCTGAAAGCGGCCGCCCCAGAGCTTGGCGTTGGTATTTTTTGATGATGTCATGCTTTATTTCCCATCAGGCCTTTGATAGTCAGGCGCAGGGCGTTCAGACGGATGAAGCCGCCGGCATCGGATTGGGTATATATCTCGTCCTCCTCAAAGGTGGCCAGGCTCTCCTGATAAAGGGAGTTGTTTGATTTACGGCCCACGGGGATACAGTTGCCCTTGTATAATTTAAGGCGGACTACCCCGTTTACCGCCTCCTGAGTGGTATCCATGGTCTTTTGCAGAAGTTCCATCTCCGGAGAGAACCAGAAGCCGTTATAGATTATCTCGCTGTAGCGCGGGGTGAGGCTGTCGCGGATTTTCATGACCTCTCTGTCCAGGGTAATGGTCTCCAGATCCCGGTGGGCGATACGGAGGATGGTGCCGCCCGGTGTCTCGTAGACCCCCCTGGACTTCATGCCCACAAAACGGTTTTCCACCATATCAAGGCGGCCGATGGCGTTTTCACCACCCAGTTGATTAAGCCTGGCTAACATGGCGGCCGGGCTTAATTCCTCACCGTTAACGGCCGTTGGATTGCCCTGTTTAAACTCCAGCTCGATATAGCTTGCCTTGTCCGGAGCCTCTTCCGGTGATTTAGTTAATTTGAACATGGAGGCCTCGGGCTCGTTCCAGGGGTCTTCGAGGATGCCGCCTTCAAAGCTGATATGAAGCAGATTCTCGTCGGAGCTGTAGGGGCTTTTTCTGGTTACCGGCACCGGGATGCCGTGTTTTTCGGCATAGGCCATTAATTTGGTTCGGGAGTTGAGATCCCAGGTTCGCCAGGGAGCGATTATCTTCAGGCTGGGATTTAAGGCCATATAGCTCATCTCAAAACGCACCTGATCGTTGCCCTTGCCCGTGGCCCCGTGGCTCACGGCATCGGCGTTGTTCTCCATGGCCACCCGAACCTGCTCTTTGGCGATAATCGGCCGGGCCAGGGAGGTGCCGAGAAGATATGAACCCTCGTAAATGGCATTGGCCCGGAAGGCTGGAAAGACGTAATCACGGACAAACTCCTCCTTGAGGTCGGAGATAACCACCTTTTCGGCCCCAGTGGCCATTCCCTTGTCCCGTACCGCCAGCCAGTCTTCATGCTGTCCCACGTCGGCGGCAAAGGCCACCACCGGGCATTGATATTCTTCCGAGAGCCATTTTAAAATTACCGAGGTGTCAAGACCGCCGGAGTAGGCGAGAACTATTTTGTTGATTTCTGTTGTCATTTGATAAGGGTTTCCAGAATTGATTTATGAATATGGAGTTTATTTTCGGCCTGATCAAAGGCCACGCATTGCGGCCCTTCCAGCACCTCTTCGGTGATCTCTTCACCCCGGTGAGCCGGCAGGCAATGGAGGACGATGGCATCAGGCGCCACGGCGCTCAAGAGTTCATTATTAACCTGATAGGGTTGAAAGACCCGCATGCGGGCCTCGGCCTCATCTTC
>DRPV01000056.1 GCA_011330685.1 Desulfobacterales bacterium | reverse complement strand
GAACAGATTTACTACCTCGGTCTTACACAGTACCTGAAGAGCGCCACCCGCAGCCGCTGGACCTTTAAGCAGACCCGCTACGCCCTGCTTAATGCCTGTCGGCAGTTGTATGGCGATCAGGGCCGGGAATATGCCGCGCTCAAAAACGCCTGGGCCGCTGTAGGGGTGGGTGAGCCGGCGGTTAATTCCGGGGTCATCCGCCGGGAGAGCGAACCGCGCCTGACCATTCCGGATAATGATCCGGCCGGGATCAGTGACACAATGGTTATCGAGGCGGAGGGCGGTATTCAGGATTTATCCTGCTCGTTGGAGCTTCGACACTCCTATATTGGTGACTTACGGGTTCTTCTGGTCTCACCGGGCGCTGAGACGGTGGTGCTTCACGACCGTCAGGGCGGGGGCAGTGATGATCTTATCAGGGAATATTCTCTCGCCGCCTATCCGCCGCTCTCGGTTTTAAAGGGGGATCAGGCCCAGGGAGAATGGCGCTTGCTGGTCAGTGATCATGCCGCTCAGGATGTCGGCATGCTGGTTAAATGGGGACTTACCATCTCCCTTGATAACAATGTTCAACACCTCCTGCAACGCATCTCCACCCCTGATCTTGCCATTCCCGACAACACCCCCGCCGGGGTGGAGGATATTATTGATATTAATGACCCTGGAATCATTGTCAAGGTCAAGGTCAGTGTTGATGTGCGTCATACCTATATCGGCGATTTACGCTGTATATTACAGTCCCCGGCGGGGATCAAAGTGGTTCTGCATAATCGCCGCGGCAGCGGCCGTGATAATTTGAAGCGGACATACGATGGTGCCCAGGTTCCCCGGCTGCTGGATTTGGCCGGCAGCGAGATGCGGGGTCAGTGGCGTCTTCTCATAAGCGATCACGCCCCGGCGGATGAAGGGGTACTGCGAGAGTGGAAGCTGGATATTACCTGGAGGTAATGTCCAATTTTTTAATATCCGGTGATAGGCGTGTTAAGCGCCTCCAGTGCCGGATAAAATGAAAAAAGAGGAGAAAAATTATGGCAAATGGAACAGGCGCGGCAGTAACTGAGGCAGCAAGGCTTGATGAAATAGGCTTTCCCGAATTTACCTGCAAACTGGTGACCGATGTCTTTGACGCCCTCGTGGCGGCCAACATCCGGCAGACCGAGTCCTATGTTGAACTCCTGAAGGCGGTCTCTGAATCTCTCAAAGATTTTATCAATAACACCAAGGATGATATTGAGGGGGAGCAGATTCTGCAGTTTCTGGCCAAGACCATGCCGCCGGAAAATGCCGGGGCCGACAGTGATGCCACCAAGGTTAAGGTCGGCGGCACCCTGAGCTCGGAGGACGCGGATACCCTTAATGCCGCCCTCAAGGTTCCGGTGGCCGCCAATGTCGCCAATAATAATGAGGTGGCGGCTTCCGGGGTTTTGGACAAGAACGGTTTAGACGCGATTCTGGAGGCGGTGGCTGTGCGTCTCGCGGCCAACAAATATGACCTCCTCAAGGAGATGGTCAAGCAGGGAATTTTGCGGATTGTGGTTGAAAGCGGCAAGATAGAAACCAGGCTGACCTTTACCACTTATGGTTCCAGCTTTTATCAAAAAAACTCTGCCACCTACCATCGGGATGCCTTTCGCTTCCGGGCCAGCGCCAGAACCGGCAGTATTATTTCTCTATGGGCCAAGGCCTCCGCCTCTACGAGCTATACCAGCGTCAACGTCAGAACGACCAAGGAAACCCAGCGGGACATCTCCGGCAGCCGGGTACAGATATTCGGCGGGGTAACGCTGAATATTAAAACCGATTACCTTCCCCTCAACCAGTAGGAGTGTGATTTATGGCAAACGTAGATACTCCGGTTGAGGTGGGGTTTGCCGAATTCGTCGCCCGCTTGATGTCAGAGGTCTTTGACTCGGTAATCAGCAGTCAGGTTGACCAGGAGCAGCGGTATGCTGAGATGTATGCCGCTGCCTCCCTGAGCGAGGACGAATATGGCCGGCGGAATATTAGCGATGAGGAGGTGGCGGCGGAGCTGACCGCCCTTTTCCCTCCCCGCCGGGAGGATGAGGACAGGGACAGTGCCGTGTACGCCGGCTCGTTTTATCAGCCCGCCGGGTCTGGTGAGTCGGAAAGTCCGCCCCTCGAAGCTGTTCTTGGCATAACCCTTGATAAAAATAATCTGCGCGAAAAAGACGGGCATTTTTTTCTTACCCCTTCGGCCGTTGATATGGTGGCCGGCGCGACGAGAAAGCTCATGGCCGCCCGACTGCTGGGAGTTGTTAAACAGATAATGGCCCGGGGCCTGCCGCGGGTGGTGGTTGATTCGGGAAGGGTAAATGGCAAGTTGACCTTTCATCTGACCACCGGGGACGAAACTCAAAGCAGTGTTGAGGCTGAGGGGCCGGGCATTACGGCCGCCGCGCCCCCTGTCATGCCGCGGGCTGCCATGGTCAGAGCCTTTCCCTTTGACGGCATGAATAAAGTTTTTACCATCCCCAAGGCCAGAATTCTGCCCAATGTCAAGGTTATGGTCAAGCAGGCCGATGACCGGTCGCCGCAGAGTTCGCAGGTAAAGGCCAATGTTTATGGCGAGGTAGAAATAACCTTTAAAACAATAACATGAGTGAAGAAAAGAATATCACCGAATCTCTGGGAGATTTCGCGGCTCTTTTGACTCGTGAAATATCACGGGCTCTTGCCCTGGCCCGTTATGAGGCACCATTTGTCGAGGTCGAGAAGGTTCGAGTGCGTTTCGGACAGGAGGGGGACGACGACTCGGTGATTACCCGACGCTATCCCTTTCTAACCGGGGGCTGGGATGTGGAAATGGAAATGGGCAGTAAG
>DRPV01000055.1 GCA_011330685.1 Desulfobacterales bacterium | reverse complement strand
TTTACACAATTTTACAAATTTTAAGCATCACCTTATTTGAAAAAACTCCGTTATTTCATGCGGTTACAGCAGCGGACTACAGGAAGCCGCACCGACATAACGATAACCAAATGAAATTATTCGATTTTTAACCGGACACTTGTGATTTTTTTTATTAAGTTTTAAGTTTCTGCTTATACAATTCATCCTTAACAGCTTTACCAAGTTGATTAAGGGTGTATGGTTTTTTAATAAATGAGCCGGCGCCCATTTCCTGTGCCTTTTTTACTTCATCCGTCTCTGAAAATCCAGTGGCGATTACCGCCTTTTGCCCTGGATGTAAGGCAATAATCCGCTCATAGGTTTCTCGGCCGTTCATTCCCGGCATAATCATATCCAGCAACAGCAGGTCAACCTTGTTACTCTTGAGGAAAGAAACCGCCTCTTCGCCGCCGGCAACGGCCATTGGTTTATAGGCCAATTTCCTTAACATGATGGCGGCTATGTCGCGCTGAATCTCTTCATCATCAATAATTAGAATTTTCTGGCCCTTACCCAATAATTTTTTAGTTGTTGTTTCTTCGTCTTCATCATCTGGTAATTCACGACTGGCAGGAAAATAAAGCTCAAAGCAGGTACCATGGCTGTCTGTTAAAATATCAATATATCCATTATGATCGTGTACCGCACTCCATACTACAGCTAAACCAAGACCGGTACCACTGCGGCCCATTACTTTTTTGCTGTAAAATGGTTCAAATATATGATCGATATCCGCCGCGGAAATACCTGAGCCGGTATCAGCCACCGATAGAACCACGTACTCGCCCTTGTGAACCTCATCATATCCCTTGAGGGGAATATCAACATATCTGTTAGTGGTGGAGATGGTAATAGTGCCGGTATTTTCTATGGCCTCGCAGGCATTGATAATTAGATTAAGTACACATTTATTGAGGTGAGTGGTGGAGCATTTAACGGATAAAAGTTCCGGGTCAAGATTGGTTTTAAGCTCTATTCCCGGTTTCTCGTTTAGAGGACGCTGTAATTCGGGAGATTTTATGTATTCCAGCAGAAGTTTGTTTAAATTACAAACCGTCTGCACTACCGCTGACCCTCGCGCCACGGTGAGCATATCAGCCACGACGGCGGCAGCGCTGAGACCGGCTTTTAGAATTGTCTCTATCTGGGGGCGGAGAGGGCTGTCTTCCGGCAGATCAAGTAAGATTAATTCCGGATAGCTGACAATGGAAGATAATATATTGTTTAAATCATGGGCCACTCCGCCGGCCATCAAACCGATGGCCTCCATCTTTTGGCTTCGTTGTAATTGAATTTCCGCCTGTTTGTATTCTTCTTCTAATTTTTTGACCTTTGTTATATCAAGTAACAGGCCGTTAAAGGCAACTTCATCCCTGTGTAAAATTGGTGAAGAGAGGCCTTCAAACCATATTGTTTGGCCATCGGGCTTAATATAGCGCCCCTGCCAGTTCCAGGGTGCTCTTTTGTCGCTGGCCTCCTTGACGGTATCAATAAATGACTGGCGGTCTGCCGGGTGAATATTTTCAATAAATGTCTTGAGCAGAAGGGGCGGATCATCTATAAATTCCAGCTCGAAAATATCATATAATTTTGAGCTGGTGTATCTGACCCCGGCCTCGCCATTATTTTTGGCGTAAAACTGATAAACTACTCCGGGCACATTCTCGGTGATACTCTCCAGGAGTGCCTTCTGGCTGGAAAGTTCGGCGGTTTTCAGGCGGATCTGGCGGCGTGAAACAATAATTGTCAGCAGCAGGAAAATGCCAATCCCCGCTACGAGTTCCACTGCGGTAAAAAACCATCGCGGTAAGATATTAACATTCTTTTCAGCTATACCGGTTTCAAAGTTTTTTTCTAATATTTTGTAATAGATAGAGTTGTTATTACTCTGTAAAATTCTCATTTGCCGATCAATTCCGGCCTTTAGATACGGGGTTAAGGCGGAGTTTGCCGGGAAGGCAAATTTAATATCTGTTGGATTAAAAATCAGCGGCGTTTTTTTTAGCGAAAAATATTTCGCGTTCCGGTTACCAAAATTTCTGTTGGTTATAGCCGCGTCAGCCTTGTTTTCCGCAACCGCCTTAAAGACCTGCCGGTAGTTGTTAAACAGCACAAAGGTGCAATGCAGATTAAGCTTGCTATTTATCTCCCGGAAACCGTTTTTATCCTCAAGATTACTGCTACCCCTGAGGGCGGCTATTTTTTTACCGGCCAGATCCTGGAAAGAGACAATGGCTGGTTTATCCTCACGAATATAAAGGGTTGACCAGCTCATGAGTATAGAAGAAGCAGAAAATTTATAAATTCTGCTTCGTTTTGCCGTATATGCCACATCCGGCATTATATCTATCTGGTTATTTTTTAAGCGGCGCAGGTCTTCTTCCCAACTACCAGGCACATATTTAATTTTCCAGTTTTCCTGTCTGGCGATATACTCTATGAGTTCCGGCCAGAACCCGGAGACCTTGCCCTGGGGGGTAGTAAAAATTTTTGGGGGATTTTCATAGACCCCGACCTTTACCAGCTGTGCTGCTGATAAAGGTCGGGGTAATACCATAAGAAAACCTGCAACGGCTATAAAATAAAAAAAAGAAAATAATGCCCGTTGATAATTAGTTGTCAGGTGAGGAAACGACATACCCTTTCTCCCGCTTCTGGTCTATACGATATTCGCTTATTATAGCATTTATTTACGGTTTTTATCGTTTTATTACGGCACCGAAAAAACCGTCATGGGAATCGGGGCCCGGTTTGGTGGATAGGAAGCCATCTTGGTTGATTAAGGTGGCAAGGGGGGCGGACAGGATTTGAGCGGCATTGATGATAGTGAAGGCGGGATTGTTTTTGCAAAACAGCCGGATTACCTCTTCGTTTTCTTCCGGCTCCATGCTGCAGGTGGCGTAAACCATAAGGCCATGGGGAGCGAGGAGAGAGGCGGCGGTACGCAGGAGTTCCAACTGTTGTTTTTGAAATTTAATTAAGTCAGCCGCCTCGCGGTTCCAGCGAATATCCGGATGGCGGCCGGTGACCCCCAGCCCGGAGCAGGGGGCGTCGATTAAGATGGCGTTGAACTTAATTTCAGCGGTCGCGGCAAACTCCCGCAAGGTACTGTTCCGGCAGACGGCATCGAGTTTAAGGCGCTGGAGATTTTTTTGCAGTAAGCTGTATCGTGCCTTTTGGGGTTCTAAGGCAAAGAGGGTGCTGCCGGTGGGGATGAGCTGGGCCAAGGCGCAGGTTTTGCCGCCTAATCCGGCACAGGCGTCTAAATAATTACCCGCTGTAAATGGCGCCATCAGGGCGGTTATTATCTGGGCTGTTTCGTCCTGCACCGAGAACCAGCCTTCATCATATCCCGGCAGATGCTTGACAGGCATGGTTTCCAGGAGCCACACGGCCCCGTCTGTCAGCCCCTGGCGGTATTTTATTTTCTGTTTATCTAATTCATCTGTGAAA
Organism: Desulfobacterales bacterium; assembly: GCA_011330685.1. Lineage (GTDB taxonomy): Bacteria > Desulfobacterota > Desulfobulbia > Desulfobulbales > VMSU01 > JAADIV01. The sequence continues at coordinate 401 of DRPV01000055.1, read as the reverse complement.
TCAGTTGTTGAGATTTCAGTCTGATTTACGCGCAGGCAAAGGTGTGAATCCTGGTTCGAGGCTCCGCATATCAGGCGGGTTTCTTCGTTACCAAAATGTTTCAGCCAGCGCTCAACCAGCCATTGCGGATGATTACACTCTGTCACAAGGGGCTGATTTTTTAGTTCATTTTTTAAGTTTTCCCGCCGGCGGCATGCCGCTCTCAAGACTCCGTTTACAAAGCCGGTGAGCCAGCGCGGCTGGCGCTCGCCCTGTAAAGCCTTGATAGTTTCATTGATAATTGCCGAATCCGGCAGGCGGTCCATCCATAATAACTGGTAGAGCGCGGCCCGCAGGGCCTGGAGGGTAACCGGCCGCATCTTGGCTATGGGGTGGGTGGATAATTTGGTCAGGATAAAATC
>DRPV01000054.1 GCA_011330685.1 Desulfobacterales bacterium | reverse complement strand
TTGCAGCTTTTTACCGGCCTTCCGGCAGCCGAGACGTAAAAGTGAGGCAAGAATTTCGACCTCTCGTTCGCCGCCGGCCGAGCAGACAGAGACACATCCGCGGCAGCCGAGAACCAGTACCCGGTCAAAGTCCTTAACCATTTCAACGAGTTCGGCAATGGGTTTACGTTTAGCGACAATCATTTTTCCTCTCCCTTGAATGGGCTGGGCCCCAGCTCTTTAACCCGGGCCTCCATCTCCTGACCCGCAGCGATAAACTGAGGACTAAGTCCCCTTTCTAAGTGATACATCTCAATACGTTCCGGCTCAACGTCCAATTCGGCAAGGGCCTTCTTAACGGCTAATACCTTCTTGGCAGCTCTTTGACTGCCCATTATATTATGGCATTCATCCTTGGGGCAGCCGGCAACGTAAACCCCGTCGGCGCCGTTCTCAAAGGCCTGCAGAAGAGTTGATACCTTGATCATACCACTGCAGGTTAAGCGGTTTATGGTAATATTCTCGGGAAAGCCGTCCTCTTGCAGACCGCCATGGTTTTCGGCACATGATTGCTGGGAGGTGTAATGGCAGCAAAATGCCTGAATATCAGGGATGAAACTCATGTATATCTCCTTAATCAATTCCCAGAGGCCTGGAGAAGTCTCTCGTCCTCTGATTCGTTCAATTCTATGGCCTGAGCCGGACATTCACTGACGCATATACCACAGGCCCGGCATTTTTTTGGATCAATATAAGCCACGCCCTGGCCGTCAATCTTAGGTATACTCCAGGGGCATACCCTGACACAGGTGAGACATGAAACACATTTGTCCCTTTCCACCCAGGCGATCTTGCCCAAATCCCTTAAATCCTGCTCGCTCACATACTCTTCTTTGACGGCGATATTACGGAGGGCCGAGATGATATCGGCAAAGGCGACATCCTGGGGGCAGACAAAAACGCATGACCGGCAGCGGGAACAGAACCAGAGCAGGTGAGATGATAACACGCGGTCTTTAAGACCCATGCGGATCATGTGAATAATTTTACGGGGATCAAAATCAGGAATAGCCTGGCTTACCGGGCAGACACCACTGCAGGCCCCGCATGAAAAGCAACGGTTGACCCATTCACCACCCGGCATGGAACTGACTTGACTACTAAATGTTGAATTGATTTCTTTGTTGGTAATTCCCATGGAATTCCTCTTTCACTTAAAAAAATAAAAAATGAGATAACTATTCCGATGGTTTTTTGTTACTTTTAGACATCAGGCTGAATAGTTACAAAAATAACTTAAATTTATAAAATACTCACCAGGAAATCAGAAGGCTGACCGCTCATTCAGGGGCGCTTACCTTTAAATAAGCAGTCGGAATTCACCCTTACCAAGCAGATCATGGAGATGGAGTATGCCGATTAAACATTGTTTATTATCCACTACAGCCAGAACCGTTACCTCGTGACGCTGCATAATACTCAGGGCATCGGCTGCCAGGGAATCGCCCTTAATAGTCTTGGGCGCCGGTGTCATTATCCTCCTGACTTCAATATCACAATCCTTTGATTTAACCATAAGTCGGCGAATATCGCCATCGGTAAGAATACCTATGGGAATATTTTTTGAAGAGACGATAAATACCGCCCCCAGGCTTTTATCGTTGAGTACCGTAAGGGCTGTCTCAAAAGAGGCGGTTTCAGGAATGACCGGAATAGAGTCACCGGTGAGCATTACCTCGGAGACCATGGTTTTCAGACGTTCTCCCAGACTGCCGGCGGGATGATTACGGCGGAAATCGCAGGCCTTGAAACCTTTACGATTCAGGAGAGCAACAGCCAGGGCATCACCCATGGCCAGGGCGGCGGTTGTAGAGGCCGTGGGAGCCAGACCCAGGGGGCAGGCCTCACGCTCTACTCCAGTATCAAGGACAGCATCCGCGGCCCGGGCCAGGGTTGATGTAGAGCTGCCCGTCATGGCGATAAGCTGGTTGCCCCGTTTGTGAAAAGTGGGCAGTAACATATTAACTTCGGTGGTTTCTCCACTGTTGGAAATGGCTAAAATCACATCATTACCGTCGACAATACCCAGGTCGCCGTGCATGGCCTCCACCGGATGCAGAAAAAATGAGGAAGTGCCGGTGCTGTTTAAAGTTGCCGCGATCTTCTGACCAATGAGACCGGACTTGCCGATTCCGGTGATAATGACCCGGCTGGGGCAGCTCATGACAAGATCTACCGCCCCTTCAAAATTTTTATCTATTCGTTCCCGCATGGCCATTATACCATCGGCCTCAATCTGGAGAACTTCCCGCGCTAACTCAATTGTCATTTGCCAAAAACCGTCTTATTAAACAGCAGATCAGGGGGGATGGGGTAATCGTTATTGAAGCAGGCCATACAGAAATTCTCTTTCGGCATACCGGTGGCCTCTACCAGCCCCTCAAGACTCAGGTACTGCAGAGAATCAAGGCCGAGAGATTTCCGAATATCCTCCACCTCGTTATTAGCGGCTATAAGCTGGCCCTGAGAGGGGAAATCAATTCCATAAAAGCAGGGATAACGGGTGGGCGGACAGCTGATGACCATATGCACCTCTCTGGCCCCTACCTCCCGCAAGGCTCTTACCCGGCTGCGCCCTGTGGTGCCGCGGATAATGGAATCCTCCATAATTATAACCCGCTTGCCCTTCAGCAGCGAGCGCACGGGATTCAGCTTAACCCGGACACTGAAATCACGCATGGACTGGGTGGGCTGGATAAAGGTACGGCCCACATAATGGTTGCGGATCATGCCCATTTCCAGGGGCAGCCCTGAACTCTGCGAGTAACCAATGGCGGCATAATTACCGGAGTCAGGAAAGGGCATGACAAAATCCGCCTCAATATTACACTCCCTGGCCAGTATGGCCCCCATCCGTTTGCGGCAGCTATAGACATTGATACCAAAAATATCGCTGTCCGGACGGGCGAAATAAACATGCTCAAATATACACAGTCTTGGCGAATGGGCCGGTGACTTCGAGATGGTACGCGGGCCTTCCCGGTCAATAATCATAATTTCGCCAGGCTCTATATCGCGGATATATTGAGCCTCGATGAGGTCTAAGGCGCAGGTTTCGGAGGCGACTATATACCCGCCATTCTTCAGCTTGCCGAGACACAGGGGTCTGAAACCATGGGGATCACGAATGGCGATCAACTGGCTCTTGGTCATCAGCAGCAGAGAGTAGGCCCCCTTGATTTGTTCAAAGGTGGCCACCAGCGATTTTTCAAAGCCCATCTTGGCGTTATGAGCCAGCAGGTGAACCACCACTTCGCTGTCGGTTGAAGACTGGAAAATAGCCCCCTTGTTCTCCAGATCATCACGCAGCTCACGGGTATTGACCAGGTTGCCGTTATGGGCCATTGACCAGGAGTGTCCCTGATGCGAGGCGGTAAAGGGCTGGGCATTTATAATATCGGAACTGCCGGTGGTGGAGTAACGAACATGACCCATGGCCAGATCGCCCGGCAATTTCTGGAGAATATCTTCGGTGAAGACCTCCGGCACCAGCCCCATGGCCTTATATTCATTAATTTGTTTATTGTCAGAGGCGACAATTCCGGCACTTTCCTGGCCGCGATGCTGTAAAGCGTAGAGACCAAAATAGGTGAGTTTGGCGGCATCCTGATGACCAAAGATGCCGCAGATGCCGCATTCCTCACGAGGGCGGCTTGATTCTCTCAACATGGGATGTTCCTTGCGGAGATTTTTTATGAAAGTATTTTGAGACGTTAAACATCTTACATCGACTTCATAAATAAAGTCTTTGCTTATCTCATTATGCCCGTTTTACGAGCATGACCGTTAACTTAAACAATATTTAAAAAATGGAGATTACTGAAAAAAGAGAGCCATCTTACACCTTTTAAATTGGATGGGAAAGGAAATTTAGCCCTGATTTCTAAAGAAATTTAGCCATGATGAGGTTTTGTTAAGACCCCAGTCCCGGGGCGAGGCAATAATGTTATTCGCGAAAGACAGGCCGTGGGCCGTCAGGCGCTCATAGACCAGTACCCAGAAACAGCGTTTACGGCCGGGATAAACCTCGCACCAGCCATCCCGGCTGCCGCCGCAGGGGCCGTTTAACATATATTTGGCGCAGCCGGATTGAGGGCAGAGATAGGCCAGGTCAGACAGACGACAATCGCCGCAGTTCTGGCAGTCAAAGATAATCAGTTTGATGATATGTTCAATATTGGCAAGCATTTTTTCGCGGCCGCCGCTTCCCATGCTGAGGCAGATTTTACTGGTGGGGCCATAAAAAGCGCCGTCGGGCTCAAAAAAGGTCTGGTGAACAAAGTGAGACAGGCGATAAGATAGGGGCAGAGCCGGGAGAGGCAGTTTGTCTAACCCGGCCTCCTCGTTAAGATTGAGACCAGTCTGCGGGTCAAATTCAAAAAAATAACAGCCATCAGCCGGCCAATAGGAAAGATCAGGGAGCAGGCTTCGCCAGTCGGCGGCCATTTTTGCCGCCTCGCTCATGAGCAGATCCAAATCGGCAAAGGTTAAACCAGGGCCGCCTATATGAGCACCGGCATAGCCCAGGCCCTGCAGAATGGCCAGTAATTTGGCACCTCTCAGCAGGCGGGCTCTTTTGCCCTTATCGGCGGAATTGGCCTCGCGGCACATATCATTATAGAGGCCATCGGTGATGACACAACCCGGCACCTCACCCCGGTACATAAGACCGGCTACCTTCATGTTAGGAATAAAAACATTACCCAGGATAGGCAAATCTAAACCGGTCAGCCGCGTATAAAGAAGAACCTCTTCAAATTTGCGGGCATCAAACCCCAGTTGGGTAATTATATAATCAGCTCCAGCCACGGCTTTACGATGCAGCTTCATGTACTGGAAGAGCAGCTCCTGGGGCAGGGACTTAAAAGGTGAGACCGCCACCCCCTTCAAAAAGGTGGTGGGTTGAAAGATCATATCTTTATTATTGGTCAGGCATTCGGTCTGACCATTATTCATCTGACTGATGAGATCAAGGGCCTGGACAGAATCTAAATCGAATACCGGTTTAGGCTTGCCGCAATAACCATGCTGCGGGTAATCGCCGGAAATAACCAACAGATTCTGGAGACCGGCCCGATCCCAGCCAAAGAGCAGGCTTTCCATCTGGTTGCGGTTTTTATCCTTACAGGAAAAATGACTTATAACCGGCAGCCCCATGGCCTGAATCTCTATCCCTAAAACCTCTGGTGAGAGAGCGGGATGACCGCCGGCGTTTTCAGTTATACTCACCGCCCGCAGCCGCCCGTCAGCCGCGGCCTGCCGCGCCAGCTGCAGGATACGATTCTGCCCATGACCATGACCGGCCCGATTGGGCACCAGCTCAAAGGTCAGAGTGAATTCATCCGGATTGAATAATGATTCCTTGAAGTTCATCAGATACAGGAAAGAAAATAACAGAAGGGTTACGCCCTACCCTGTCCGGGGCTTTCAAGACCGTATTTGTCGGCGTAACCGCGGGGGGTTATCATAAAATCCTGCCAGCGGAAGGTCTTGGAATTACCGATAATAACCGTGGACTGCATACCAACCTCAGCATCCGCCATTTTATTTAAGCTGGTGATGGTTATTTTTTCGTTTACCCGGCTGGCGGCGGTGACAACCCCCACCGGGGTCTCGGGGCCGCGGTGGGCCATGATTAATTCCTGAGCCCGGTTTAGATGGTGACGACGTTTTTTTGACCTCGGATTGTAAAGGACGATGACAAAATCGGCCGCGGCCGCTGCTGAAAGACGTTTTTCAATAAGGGGCCAGGGAGTAAGAAGGTCTGAGAGGCTGATGGCGGCAAAGTCATGCATAAGGGGCGCCCCGAGACGGGCGGCACAGCTGTTTAAGGCCGCGAGTCCAGGCACCACCTCTATATTGGCTTCACTACGGCTGCCGGCGGCCAATTCGAAAACCAGACCAGCCATAGCGTAAATTCCGGGATCTCCACCGCAGATGAGAGCCGCTTTACGACCTTCTTCGGCCAGGCTCAGGGCCTTGCGGCAGCGCTCTACCTCCTGCATCATAGTCGAGGATAATACCTCCTTACCCTCTAAGAGCTCGGGAATCTGCTCAAGATAGGTACGGTAACCAATAATTATATCGGCGTCCAGAATGGCCTTTCGGGCAGCAGCAGTTATATGCTCCGGATTACCGGGGCCGGTGCCGATTACTGACAATTTACCTTTGTTTGTGGTTTTATTCATTTTTCCTGCTTGGTCTTTTGATGTTTTAATAAGTTTTTGGGGTTGCAAAATACAACAATACAAAAATACAAAAATACAAAAATACAAAAAAGTTGTTAGGGGCTGCTTAATAAAAATTTCTCTTCGATTCTTCGACTTACATTAACTCTTGTCGCCTGAACTACCAAGGTTGCTGATTTATTAGAACTTGTAAAGGTATCCGTGGGAGCGGTCATCTTAAACTTTTCAATGGTAAGCGAATTAGCACTGCCGTCCCATCCATGCCCGCCATCGTGAGTTAAAATTCTCAATTGAACGGCTGATTCCGCTGAGTATAAGGCTTGCGCCCATAGATATTCTTCTGCCGCTTCAGTTGAGCCCATTGTCGTAAATTTCGCTATCAGGGTGCCGAACATGCCCAGAATAACGATGACAAATATAGCCACAATCAGGCCAAAACCTTTTTGATTACCGGTGATTTTTAAAAAAAATGCCATGGCTTTTGTTACGGAAGCCCTCATTAAAGATTACATCGCACCGCGGTAAAATAAAATTTTTCCCCGGTGGAAGAGGTGACTGTAACCACAATAAGCTTGCTGTCTGATGTATTACTTAAAGCAGGGGTATTATGATCTATAG
>DRPV01000053.1 GCA_011330685.1 Desulfobacterales bacterium | reverse complement strand
CCTGAGCGGTATGTGCCATAAAAATGGCGATTCATGCCTCACCTGCGCCTCATGCGCCGACGACAAGTTGAAAAAAAGGTAAACGCTCCACGCACATCAGGACGCCCCTGAAATATTTACACTTCTGGGGGTGTGTGACTTCCAGAATGTGTGACTTATTGCACGTTTACAAAAAAGCAATAACCTGAGGGGTAAAGCCAAAACCCTTAAAATATATTAAACTACCAAGGAGTCCGGCATGCCCCTTAAATCATCAGTCAGCAAATTTTTACTGCTCTTCACCGCCGCCCTGCTCATCAGCTCCTGCCAACCGACAAGCCATATAGACCAGAGGCAAAAGAGGCAAAAAATCACCTGGCACCAGTTAATTCCGGGGCGCATGGAGGCAGCCAAAAGCCACAAGCCATGCCTCGTTGATTTTTATTACGGCCCCACCTGCCCCCGTTGCAGCATGTTCGACAAACAAATTTACAACAATCCCAAGGTTATTTCCCGTTTAAACCGTGATTTCATAGCCATCCGCATAGACCTCCGACAGCCCTTGAATAAGGAAGAGCAGGCCCTGGCGGACACCATGCAGACCAACGGTGAATGCATGCTCATGTTCCTGAATGAAGACGGCAAAGTCATCAAGACCAAGGGCGGAAATCCTATATGCACCATGGATAAAATCACCAGGCAACAATTCATGTATTATCTTGATCAGGCCATAAACAACCTGCCTGCCGTCTCTAAATAAAGATAAGCGCTCCATGAACACCACCCTGCACACGTTCCACTCCCGCGATATACCGATGTAGTCGCGAGATTGGAACGTGCACATGGTGGCACCCTGAAACGCTTACACCTCAGAGGGTGCCCCTTCTCATGAGGTGTAGTTTGTTGATCTTTTCCCCCTGATCTTTATTTTTGACATTTGACATCTGCTCCCTGTAGAGTATACTCTTTGCGCTTTTATATTTCATTTTATGTCCTGATTACCGGGCATAATTGTCACACTACAATTTTATCTACGGATCTGGAATAATAATTATGAACAAATCTCTCCGCTGGAAGATCATATTGCTCGCCCTGATCACTATATTTTCAGCCATCAGCGTTGTCCCCTCCTTTTACAAAGGGGTACCCGGCTGGTGGAAAAAATATCTCGCTCCCCAGGGGCTTAAACTTGGTCTTGATCTCCAGGGCGGTATGCATCTCATCTTAAAGGTTAACCTGCCCCAGGCCATTGCCAACTCCCTGGATTTCGCGGCCAATGATCTGAAAGAGGCCCTGGCTGCCAAACATATCTCGGTGGTCAAGACCAAATCGCCCCTCAACAATAAGATCATCTTCACCGTCCCCAATAAAAGCGCCCTGAGCATCATCAAGGCTACGGTGAAAGACGAATTCCCCAACCTGAAGATTGAGGTCAAGGAGGAGGCTGGATCATTCCCGCGCATCATCATGGCTCTAAGCCAGAAGCGGATTGATTTTATCAAGAAAAATGCCGTTAACCAGTCCCTGGAGATTATCCGGAACCGAATTGATCAGTTCGGGGTCTCGGAACCCGTTATTGTCCGACAGGGTAATGACGAGATTGTTGTGCAGCTTCCCGGCATCAAGGATCCCAAACGGGCCATAAAACTCATCGGCCAGACCGCGCAGCTGGAATTTAAAATGGTGGTGGACAACAACGGCGGTCTTAACCTTGCCGGGATGATCAACCAGGCCGTCCAGGCCGGACTATGGCATAAAGGCGAAGGCCTCAAGAAATTGAATATGGTGTTAAGCCGTAAACTGCCGCCGAACACCGAGGTCTATTTCGAGACCAACAAAGATCCCCAGACCGGCCGCAAAATCAAGAGTCCATTATTGGTCAAGAGCCAGGTAATGATGAGCGGTGATATGGTGGCCGATGCCCAGGTACGGGTAGGCGGCAGCTTTAATGAGCCCTATGTCACCCTTGATCTCACCGGTCGGGGCGGTAAGATATTCGGCCAGATTACCGAGAAAAACGTCAACAAACGCTTTGCCATCATCCTTGACGGCCGGGTGAAATCCGCCCCGGTTATCAGGGAGAAAATCCTCGGCGGCCGGGCTCAGATCTCCGGCAATTTCACCTATCCGGAGGCCACCGATTTAGCCATTGTCCTCCGAATCGGCGCCCTGCCCGCCCCAGTGGAGATTGTCCAGAATCTTACAGTGGGTGCCTCCCTCGGTAAAGACTCCATTCATCAGGGAATTGCCGCCGGACTTTTAGGTGTTTTTCTGGTCATCACCTTTATGCTGTTTTACTACCGTTTCTCAGGTTTCATCGCTGACCTGGCCCTGGCCTTAAACGTCCTTCTGGTTTTCACCGGCCTGGCCTTTATGAATGCCACTCTCACCCTGCCTGGTATTGCCGGTATTATCCTCTCCATTGGCATGGCGGTGGATTCCAATGTTCTCATCTTTGAACGAATGCGGGAGGAATTCGCTCTCGGTAAATCCATTCGCTCCGGGGTGGAAGGCGGTTACGACAAGGCCTTCTGGACTATTGTTGACTCCCAGGTAACCACCCTTAT
>DRPV01000052.1 GCA_011330685.1 Desulfobacterales bacterium | reverse complement strand
CTCGGCCTCCGCCGGGTTGCTTAAATCACCGCAGGAAGCCTATAATATAGAGCCGGGCGCCCTTTGGCGTCATTCTTACGCCACCGCTCTGCTGGCCTCCATAATCGGCCGTTACGGCCGCTGTCCCGCCCTGTCCTCCCTCTATACCTCCGCCCTGCTGCATGACATTGGTAAGATAATCCTCAACCGCCACCTGCAGACCGCCTGTCTCAATCGTGGAGAAGAGTTTAAGGGCGGCGATATCATCCAGTTTGAGCAGACCATGCTCCACACCAATCACGCCAAGGTCGCCGCTCTTTTACTGCGCCGCTGGCAGCTGCCGGAGGATATTATCGCTCCAGTGGCCCATCACCACGAGACAAATCCCAAGGTGGATAATGCCTTAAACTGCCAGATTGTCTATCTCGCCAATTATCTCACCGAGAGTATCGGCATCCAGGCCATGGAGCCTGACAACTATTTCTATCGCCTTAAAGAGACAGATACGGATGTACCGCAAATATCATATTTCAATGACAATATAGAGGCCATTATTACTGAGTTCTTTGAAAAATTCAATGAATCCAGCACCCTGGAATTTAATTAACGCCCCCGCTAAACAGATCCGTGAGCAACAAACTGCACTCTACTGGCCGACAATATTACAGATATATGATGGTCTGGTAAAAAGTCCACATTTGGCAATTTTACCATAGGTAACCCCTTGAAATAATTAGGGGCAGAATTAGATCTTTCGACTTTTTACGAGAGCATCATATATAAGCGTTTCAGGATGCCCTGCCGGGCATGAAGCACTTACTTAAATAGTAATATCCCCCTCTTTACCACATCTTTCACAGCAGACCACATTATCCCTCTCATTGGCCTTCCAGGGTACCCTGATTATTAATTTTTTGTAATCCTTTTTAGAACAGTTCTCACATAGACATACCTCTGAATCGTCCTTTAAAATCCACTTATACATTCCGGCTCCACTTTTAACCATTTCACTTCACCTTAATAAGCAACAGGGAAACGGCCTGGCGGCCGTCTCCCTGTCAACTACCTGTTTATAATCCGAGTTCCGTTTACTTTATGCCAAGCTCTTTCTCCTTCTCGGCCACCGCCAGTCTGGTCTTGATAATCGTGTCGGAAATCAAGCTCATGGAGTCAATGCCGCATTCCACGAGGAAGGTGGCAAACTCCGGAAAATCACTGGGAGCCTGACCACAGATACCAATCTTGCGGCCCCGGCGCTTGGCGGTATCAATAACCATCTTCACCATGGTTTTTACCGCCTCATTACGCTCATCGTAGATATGGGCAACGAGATCAGAGTCACGATCAAGTCCCAGGGTCAACTGGGTAAGATCATTGGTGCCGATGGAAAAACCGTCAAAGACATCGCAGAAGGCATCAGCCGAGATAACGTTACTGGGAATCTCGCACATGACATAGACCTCGAGATTATTCTCACCCTGCACCAGCCCGAACTCCCGCAAGACCTCAATAACCTTACGACCCTCTTCAGGAGTACGGCAGAAAGGTACCATCAATTTAATATTATTAAGACCCATCTCATTTCTGACCTTCAGCAGGGCCTTGCACTCCAGCTCAAAGGCCCGCTTGTAATTGGGATCATAATAACGAGAGGCCCCGCGCCAGCCGATCATGGGGTTGCTCTCTATGGGCTCATAGAATTTACCGCCGATGAGATTGGCGTACTCGTTACTCTTGAAGTCGGAGAGGCGGACAATAACATCCTTGGGATAGAACCCGGCCCCGATCCGGCCTACGCCCTCGGCCAGTTTATCAATAAAGAACTGCTTTTTATCGCCTGGATAGGCAGTGGTTTTCTCCTCAATAATTCTCACCACCTCGGCGGCTTCGGCATCACCCTTGGCGGCCTTGTCCTTTAAGTCGTCAAACTCATAGAGAGCCAGGGGGTGAATACCGATGTGGGAGTTAATAATAAATTCCTCACGGGCCAGGCCAACGCCGTCATTGGGAATCTGCCCCTCGGTAAAGGCCTTCTCCGGAATACCGGAGTTCAACATAATTTTGGTGCGGGTAGTGGGGATGTTATCGAGATCAACCCGGTCAATACGATATTTCAGAATCCCCTCATAGATGTTACCGGTCTCACCCTCGGCGCAAGAGACCGTAACCTCCTGGCCGTCGGCAATTTTTGTACTGCCGTCAACCGTACCGATAACGCAGGGTATTCCCAGCTCTCGGGAAATAATAGCCGCGTGACAGGTTCGGCCGCCGCGGTTGGTGACAATGGCTCCGGCAATCTTCATAATCGGCTCCCAATCTGGGTCAGTCATATCGGTAACCAGAACCTGCCCCTCCTTGAAGTCATGAATATCGGCTACACTCTCAATGACATTGGTAACGCCCTGGCCGATTTTGGCGCCAACGGCCTGACCAACGGCAATTGTCTTGCCATGTTCCTCCATAACATAGGTTTCCATAACCTTTTTGGAGGCCTGGGAATGTACGGTCTCCGGCCGGGCCTGCACAATGAAGAGCTTACCGGTGCCAACCTTTTCGCCATCACCATCCTTGGCCCATTCAATATCCATCCCCTTGCCGTAATGATCTTCGATGATACAGGCCCATTCGGCAAGCTGCAGGATTTCATCATCGTTAATTACATAACTACCGCGCTCTTCAGCGGTGGTGGGAATATTCTGCACCGGCTCATCGGCGTTGGGATCATCATTATAGATCATTTTGATCTCTTTACTGCCCAGCCGTTTTCCGACAATGGGCCGTTTTCCCTGCTTCAAGGTCGGTTTAAAAATATAAAACTCATCGGGATTAACCGCGCCCTGCACTACATTTTCACCCAGGCCCCAGGCCCCGGTGAGAAAGGCGGCATCCTTGAACCCGCTCTCGGTGTCAATGGAAAACATAACCCCGGAAGAGGCGGAATCACTGCGCACCATCTTTTGAATGGTAATGGAGAGATAGACGTCAAACTGACCAAAGCCCTTGTCGTGGCGGTAGGAGATCGCCCGGTTGGTAAAGAGACTGGCAAAACACTTCCGGCAATTATGGATCAGAGCGTCCATACCGTGAATATTAAGATAGGTTTCCTGCTGACCGGCAAAGGAGGCATCCGGCAGATCTTCAGCCGTAGCCGAGGAGCGAACCGCCACCGCAACCTCATCGCCATACTCCTCTTCCATCTTGGCATAACCCTCGGCAATAGCCTGGCGCAGATCATCGGGAAATTCGGCAGTCTCGATAATATGGCGCACCTTGGCTCCCCGCTCCTGGAGATTTTTCATGTCAGAGGTGTCAAGACCGGCCAGGGCATCTTTAATGGCCTGCTCTACCCCGGCGGCCTTCAAGAGATAACGGTAGGCATAGGCAGTAATAGCAAAGCCATGAGGAACCGCCACTCCCTTGGCGGTGAGATGCTGATACATCTCACCGAGAGAGGCATTTTTACCACCCACCATGGGTACATCGTCTATACCGATTTCATCAAACCAAAGAATTAAAGCCTCATCATGTTTTGTAGTCATCTACCTCTCCTATTTAGAACTTTTTATTCAGAGATTTTTATGAAAGTCACCCACTGGGCACCATCAATCCCGGCAACGGCCTTCATGTTTAAAGTTTTTACCAGTTATGTCCGGCAAACGAACATAACTGTTTCTACCTAAAAGTAATCTACCATAATATTTTCAAATCATCTTTAAATGTTATATATATAATATTGTTGCTTTTCGGGCAACCTTCTTTCCAAAAATAAAAAAAAAACACACTTTTTATAGCGGGGTTATTTTGTTCTTGCAATATTTATGGCATTATAAGATATAGTTCCGCTTATGGTTTGTAAAATTAACGGTTCAGCATGATGTCTCAAAGCAGCAATAACCACTTAAATTCATAACTATTCAGGCAGAGCTCTGAAATTACCCCTGTACGGCGTAACCATCCAGGCAATCACCCGATATAGTTACTACCTAACTTACATAAAAAGGATATGCCGAAATGGGAGACCTTGGACATACTGACGACTTGTTCAGATTATACTTCACCGCCAAGAATCACGCCGAAAGAGACTATTTCGCCCTGCTGAAAGAATTGGTAGCTCTACGCAACCAGCATCCGCCCAAGAGCCAGGCTTATATCTATATTCAAAACAAAATTAACCGCGTCTATGACCTGATTTTAGACGAAATAACCACCAACGAGGGCCAGCCGCTGAACCGGGTAAAATTCGGGACGTCCGGCTGGCGGGGGATTATAGGCAAGGATTTATTTCTTAAATCCGTCCGCCAGGTTACCATGGCTATTGTCGATATGTATCTTGAAGCGGCGGACTTGCCTTCCCTGAGCGCTGATCTGGGGGTCAGAGATATAGACGAGGCCCGGAGACGCGGCGTTGTCTTAGGCTTTGACAACCGTTTCGGCAATGAGGTATTCGCCAAGGCCATAAGTACTGTTCTCACCGGCAACGGCTTCACCGTCCATTACGCGGCCGAGGCCACCACCGGCATCCTATCGGCCGCCGTCCTTGAACTCAAAGCCGCCTGTTCCATCAATCTCACTCCGAGTCATAACCCGCTGGATTATGGCGGCTTTAAATTTAATGCCGCCGACGGCGGCCCGGCCCAGCCCGTTGTTACCGATTATATAACCCGGCAGGCCAATAAGCTGATCAAACAGGGCAGCGTACCCCGCGCCACGGCAGATAATGACCTTCAACACCCCTGCAACGCCATGAGCCACTGGCAGTCCCTAATTAGGAAGGGAAAAGCCTCCCACCATCTCGACTACGATGCAATACTGAATCACCTTAACGGCCGAGACGACATAACGGTAATAGTGGACTGCGTACACGGCTCATCAAAATCCAGTATCAAAGATTTTTTTCTTAATTGTCAGCCTGAGTTTCTCTCCTTTTTCCGGACATCAGCCGACCCCACCTTTGGCGGCATCGCGCCGGAACCTACCGCCGCCAACATGGCCAAGGTCAAAAATACCCTGGCGCAGCGCCAGGAACCATTAAAGCTGGGGGTAATCATGGATCCGGATGCCGACCGTATTCGTTTGACCGACGGGACAACAGATATAGATATGAACCATTTCGGAGCCATGAGCTATCACTTCCTGCATGAGGAAAAGGGGCTGAACGGCATGGTGGCCAAAACCGTCGCCACCAGCAATTTTGTCAATACCATCGCCGAGTCCTTTCATGAAGAAATTTTTGAACCCCGGGTGGGATTTAAAGAATTTAAGCCGGTCATCGACAAGGCCCTGGTCTGTTTTGAGGAATCAGACGGCATGACGGTTCGCGGCCACACCCCGGAAAAAGATGCCTATATCGGCCTGTTATTGGCCCTCGACCTGATATTAAGCACCAACAAAAACCTCGGCGCTTACCTGTCTGAACTCCAGGAAAAATATGGCTATTATTTCCCTGCCAAAGACAGTATCTCCGTGAGCCGGAAGGGAGACGACCTTTTAGATACCCTGGCTCAGCTCGACAAATATCAACCAGGCACCTCGCTGAAGGTCGGCGGCAAGGAACACCTTATTGAACAGATAATTAACATTGACGGCCACAAGATAATCTTAGATGACGGCAGCTGGCTGATGATCAGGCCTTCGGGTACGGAGCCCAAGGTAAGGTTCTACGTGGAAGCAAGAAGCGCGGCAGCCACCAAGGATTTATTTACCTGCGCCAAGGGCCTCCTCTCCGAAATAGGTCTGGCCTGAAAATTTACAATTGCGGCATAAGGAGTAAAAATGAGAGAGAAAGTTCAATCCGCCCTTAACAAAATACGGCCCACATTACAAAATGACGGCGGCGATGTAGTTCTTATTGATGTCTCAAGTGACGGGATTGTAAAGGTGCAGCTCACTGGAGCCTGCGATGGCTGCCCAATGTCCCAGGCCACACTGAAAAACGGCATCGAAAAATTTTTAAAGTCTGAGGTTCCTGAAGTCAAGAGAGTGGAAGCGGCCTGATAAAAGATATTTTGTGACTATTCAGCAAAAGCAACAAATTACCAGAAACTCGGAACCGTAGCCGTTCAGGAAAGCGAAGACTCCGGATGTGCTCCAGGTTTGTTCGTTTTGACCTCCGAGTCTGTACTCCCTGTACGTGAGGAGGGCAGGTAAGCGTAGACTCCGAAACGGACGAAGATGGAGTGCAGCTGAATGG
>DRPV01000051.1 GCA_011330685.1 Desulfobacterales bacterium | reverse complement strand
TGGATAAGATTTTACCATAGCTATACTAATTTAACAATACCAAAAAACTCAGTAGTGTCCGGTTAGGAAATTGCATCTAATTAAATCCGGGTAATAGGACTGTCTTCTACGCTAACGAGTGAAAAATTCTTTGATTTTCTAAGCTCGCTACGCAAAAATTGCTAAACTCGTTCGTTCCTCACTCAGACAGACGCAGGTAAGCGAGCTTGCGGGACTCCGATTTTTGGCTACGCTTCACTAAGAAAATGCTACAGAATTTGTTCAATACGCTACGAAGACAGTCCTATTACCCTCGTGTAAGATTGTAACCGGACACCGCTGTAAAAAACTATAATTAATACTCATTGAGAGTAGATGAGTATATTCTGAAATTACACAATAGCCCAAATGAATATTTTAAAAAAGCCATTCTCCCTTTTCAAAGGACTACTGATAGCCAGCCTCATTACCGCCTTTATTATCCAGCCCTGCCTGCCATGCCGGGCCTTTTCCGTCGGTGAAGAGAAAAAGGTGGGAGAAAAGCTGCTGAGCATGGTGCGAACACAGTTCACGGTAATTGACGATCCCGATATCAGCCAATACATCAACGATCTGGGCCGAAGAATACTTAAAGTCGCAGGCCCACAATACTTTAAATATCATTTCTTTGTCATTAAAAATAACGCCTTCAACGCCTTCGCCGCCCCCTCAGGCCTGATCTTCATCCACTCCGGGCTGATAGAGGCCATGGACAACGAAGGGGAGCTGGTCAGCGTTATGGCCCATGAGTGCGCCCATGTAACCTGCCGCCATATCTCACGCCAGATTGAGCAAAACAAAAAAACCAGTATCGGTACCGCCGCCCTGCTCCTTGCCGGTATCGCCCTGGGCGGCGGTGCCATTTCTCAGGCCCTCATTGGCGGTTCCATGGCCGCCAACGCCTCCATGCGGCTCCATTTTTCCCGCCAGGACGAAGAGGAGGCCGACCGTCTGGCCTATAAATGGATGCGGGCTATGGATATGAACCCGGCTCCCATGGCCGCCATGCTCAAAAAGATGTACCGCCTGAGCGCCTATCAAATGGCCAATATACCGCCCTATTTACTCTCCCATCCCGTACCAAAGAGCCGGCTGGCATATATTGATGATATGTTGCTCTCAGCTCCGCCTCACAAATATCCGCCGTTGGACAATTTTGCCTTTCTGCGCGTTAAATACCGCCTCATGGCCAAGACCATGGACAGTGAAGGCCGCCGGGTTCTCTATACGAGACAGGCGGCTCAGGCCAAAAAGCCGCTTAAGATTTTCGCTAATTACGGACTCTATCTGTTAAATCTTGAAAACGGCGAATACGGCAAGGCGGAGCAGGCCTTGAATAAGGTGATAAAGGCCTATCCGAACAAACCGATTTTAAAGACGGACTCAGGGATCATTTTCTACCGCCAGGGACGTTATCACCAGGCCCTGAAGTATGAGCAGGGGGCATTAGAGGCAAATCCGGATGACGCCTGGAGCAAATACAACCTGGCAAAACTCTTGAGCCGGCTGGGCGACAGCGTTAAAGCGGAAAAGCTCTACCGCCAGTTACTGGTGCAGGTACCAGAGTTTGCCAAATTACATTTTCAGCTCGGCAAGCTGCTGGCAGACGGGGGACGGAGCGGCGAAGGGCATTATCAACTGGGAATGTTTTTCTGGCTGAACGGCGATTACAAAAATGCCAGCTACCATTTAAAAGCGGCGGAAAAGGATCGCACCAGCAGCCCGCAGACCATCAAAAAGGCAAAAGAGGAATTAAAGAGGATAACCGCCATAAAAGACTATCATTAATAGCGATCAATTTACCACAACACCCAACTTTATATAACCCCACAACTGTAAGCGTTTCAGAGGCGCCGCCATGTGCACGTTCCAACCTCGCGACTACATCGGTATATCGCGGGGTTGGAACGTGTGCAGGGTGGTGTTCATGGAGCGCTTACAGTTATCCTTTGCTGCTTACCTTGCGGATAGCCATCACCGCGAAATCACGGAAGAGGCGCACTGTTTTAATGCGGCTCTTATCCAGCAGAGGCCGCTCCCGGCGGCGGTCAAGATAAATGAGGCCAATACCCTTTTTATCAAGACAGATGGGGAATAAATAGACGTTACGATCCTTGACCATATATTGAAAATTATCAGGGAAGGCCTGGGGTTTATTAGCCGGAATCATCATATCCTTCCCTAACTTCAGGGATTGAGGAATAGCAAACTGGGTGGAGGTGATAACGTGCTCAAATTTTTTGACGGCCTCAGGCTCAATTTCTCCCAGCCCAAAACGTCCCATGAGGGAAACCTTGCTGGGTTGAACATTAATAATGGCCAGAATCACTCGGTCAAAGCCGATTCCCCGATAAAGACCTTCTAACAGATTGACATAAAATTCATTGAGATTAAAGGGGCCCATGAGGGTCTCAGTGAGTTCACGGATAAAATCATTCACCGATTTATCCTTGCTTATGGGCAGTTCATTTAGTTCATGCACCACGTCCTCCGGCCGGAGGTCATCAACAGAAGCGCTTTCAGAGGCAGCTCTATCGACCTCAGCCGGTTTTCTGGTTGATAATATACCCTTCTTGATATTTTTTTCGGCATTCCGCAACCGGCCGCGAATTTTAAGTTTATTTAGGCCGTAACGAATGGAATCGGAGATATCCTCGGAGACCGCCACGCATTCATTGAGCTTGGCCACCACCTCCTCGGCGTCAACGGAAAACATCTCACCATATCTATCAAGCAGGGCCTCCATATCCCCGCCCTCACAAAACCTGTCCACAAAATTATTGGAAAAATTGGCCAGATTAGTCAGATAACCATCGGCATCATATTTATCACGCGGTGCCTGCGGATCATTATCCATCCCCATGGTGACCTTATTGGAAAGATTCCAGAATTTAGCCACCTCTTCGCCAATCTCCCGCAGAGTAATATCTCCCAGCACCGCCCGGGCGGCCCCATCCTCGGACATACCGTTTTTGATCTTAGTGACAATATTTTTATAGTCATCAGGCAGATAAAGACAGATTATAATCTTGCCCAGATTATGTAAGAGGGTGCAGATAAAGGCCTCTTCCGGAATAACATTAAGATTCTTTTCAACGGCCAGGTCGCGGGCCTGAAGGCCGCTTAGAAACGACCTGGTAAGCAGCTTGCTGATGCTGTCCTTGTCAACCCCGGATTTTATAAACTCCTCAAAGAGGGCAATGGCCGTAGCCAGGTCTCGCACCGCGTCAAAACCCAGAATAGTTACCGCCCTGGAGATTGAATTACATGGGCGGCCCAGGGAGTAATAGGCGGAATTAACCACCTGCAGCACCTTATTCGTGAGGGAATAATCCTTCAGAATCACCCTGGACAATTCAGCGGCAGCGGAACGGCT
This sequence comes from Desulfobacterales bacterium, assembly GCA_011330685.1. Classification (GTDB taxonomy): domain Bacteria; phylum Desulfobacterota; class Desulfobulbia; order Desulfobulbales; family VMSU01; genus JAADIV01. The sequence goes on along the minus strand of DRPV01000051.1, from coordinate 1,120 downwards.
GCTGCAGGTCAGAGAAATAAGTTCCTGGACATTATGGGACATGGCAGGCAGCTCACTCATATTTATCATGGCAAATATTTCAGTAAGCCGCCCTGATGGGGTGTTTTTCTGCTCTTCCGTCATAAATTTCAGCTAAGTTTCTTTTTTGGGGGGAAACGTATTTAATAATAAGTAACTTCGGCAAAGGCAACAAATTACTCGAAACTCGAAACCGTAACCGTTCAGGTAAGCGAAGACTCCGGATGTGCTCCAGGTTCGTTCGTTTTGACCTCCGAGTCTGTACTCCCTGTACGTGAGGAGGGCAGGTAAGCGTAGACTCCGAAACGGACGAAGATGGAGTGCAGCTGAATGGTTACAATAATAATGCCATTCAATTTCCCAGAAAGCAAGGAGAAGGCAGAGAGAATATTTATCTTTTTTGTTTTTTTTTGCTTAATTTACCCTGTCTTATGCTAATCTCATAATATGCAGTCAGTTATAAATAACCGGCAACATTTTACCAAGGAGTAGAAAAATGACCGACTGGATCATTACCCTGCACGACAAAACCATCAGACGTTTCACCATCAAGGCCGGACAGCAACTTTCCATCGGCCGGGGCCAGGACTGTGACATCACCATTGACAACAAGGCCGTCTCGCGGCGCCACGTCTCCCTGACCTTTCAAAACGGTATGTATTTCGTTTCCGACCTGGGAAGCACCAATGGCACCTTGGTAAACGGCAAAAAAATCACAGTGGATGAACCGATCTCCGAAGAAGACAGAATAGAATTCGGCAAATTCACGCTCGCACCCGCTGCCGGCAAAGAGGATGAGACGGGAGCAGGCTCCTCCACCGCCGTTGACCTGGACATGAATGACGAGACTATTTTTGTCAGAGCCCAGACCACGGTTAGTTCCGGGAAGACCTTTCAGCCTAAGACCGACGGCCCCCATCTCACCGTTGTCCAGGGCAACGGTCAGCCAGACAAATTAGCGCTTCACCATAAAAGCAGCATCAAAATCGGTAAAGCCGCAGACTGCGACCTCATCGTCAAGGGCTGGTTTATCGCCCCGGCCCAGTGCTATATTATTAAACAGGACAAGGGCTATTGCCTGATTCCCCAGAAATCATGGGCC
>DRPV01000050.1 GCA_011330685.1 Desulfobacterales bacterium | reverse complement strand
TGGACATTATGCCCTTTTTTGGTCAGAATTTTACCGATAAGTACAGTCGCGTCCAAGACATCATCCAGAGCTATTATTTCGGCCATGATTTCACCTCCCTTAATAGTTTAGCGTCCTTAAAGGCTGTAGCAGTCTCCCCCTCTTCCGCGCAGGGCAGGACAATGGTAAAGGCCGTACCCTGGACATTTTTGCCCAGTTCCCGATCCAAAACCGGGCTCTCAACCTCTATGATACCGCCATGATTCTTAATTATCCCGTAGGAGACCGACAAGCCGAGTCCTGTCCCCTTACCCACCGGTTTGGTAGTAAAAAAAGGCTCAAATATTTTTGCCTTTACCTCTTCCGAAATTCCCTGGCCAGTATCACGCAAGCGGGCGATAACGTGCCTGTTTTTGCTGTCGTAATGAGTAGTAATAAAAATATCACCGCCACCAAACCCTTCCATGGCATGACCGGCGTTATTCAACAGGTTGACAAATACCTGGCGTAATTTCTCGGCATCTCCAACAATCTCCGGCAGGTTCTCGGCAAGATTTACATGAATCTTAATATGATCCAGATTAATATTATGCTCAGTGACGGCAATAACATCACGAAGCACATCGTTAAGGTCGATATTCATCCGAATCCCGCCAGACTGCCTGGAAAATTTAAGCAGATCAGCAACAATCTTACGGCTAGCCCTTGTCTGACGCTCTATAACAGTCAGGTTCTCGTATGCTTCGGAGTCCTTGGCAAAATCATCCTTCATCAGCTGGGTGTATCCCAGAATAATCCCCAGCGGGGTATTAATCTCATGGGCGACACCAGCCGCCATCTGCCCCACCGAGACCATTTTCTCGCTGGCAACCAGTTGTTCCATCATCGTCTTCACCCTGGTTAAATCCTTGGCAATACCCTCACAGCCCACGATGCAGTGAGCATCGTTATATATGGCAGTGGCCGAGACAAGGACATAGATAATGGAACCGTCTTTTTTCTGGAATTCCGTTTCAAAATCCTTAATGTAACCATCCTCATCCAGCATCTCGTAATAACTGAAAACATCATTCTCACTATGAAAAATCTGATATAGATTCAGATGCAGTTCCTTATCCTTGCCGTAACCTAACATCTCAAGACCAGCCTCATTAATTTCCAGTAAATTATTGGCGGTATCACCAAAAAAGATCATATCCTTGGAATTAGAGAACAAATGGCGGAATTTCTTTTCCGATTTTGACAATTCAAAGGTACGTTCCTCTACCTTATCTTCAAGATGAAGATTAAGTTCCTGAAGTTCGGCCGCGGCTTTTTTGAGCCGTAAATTGGCGTGTTTTAATTTAGAGGCCTTCTGTTCAACGGCTTCGTAGGCCTGGACACTTTTATTATAAAAAATGGTCACCGCAGAGACTGAAATCAGCAGCAGGGTATTTACGCCGCCGGAATAGGGGGCAATCCAGGCCCAGATTTGATCATCTCCCGCCATTAAGAGAAACTGTTTGACAATATGCCCCACGGCCCTGGAGACAGAGAAAGCGGACAGAGCCATACAAAAATAGAAGAGAAAGCCCCATAAAAAATTATCTCGTTGCCGGCGGGAGAGAAGATAGGCGTAGCGCATGGCCAGGAAAGAAAAGATAATATCAGCCACGGAACCAGCCATATTAACAATATTCACCGGGAATAAGGGCAAGGCGCTCATTTCCTCTCCTCTCGCCCGCCCTGTTTCTCCACACTTTTGTACAGAGCTTTAAGACCGGCAAACAGAAAAAATAAAGCGGGTACGGCTATGACATGATCAAATTTGGCAATATAGTAAACAATCTCCCGGCCGTTTATAGGGCCAAGCAACCGGGCATGGAAATACCCCAGAGCCGTGGATATATTTTCCGTCCGGATGGATACCCCGGTGGCATGGCCGACAAAGGCCATAATATTCCAGATAATCATCAACACACAAAACACCTGTAAATACCGCCAGCCCTTACTGGTAAAAGAGCTGCGTCTTATATCCCATAGCAAATAGCTAAGAGCCATAATAAAGAGAATATGAGCCATTTGGTGAACATAAAGGCCCTCTGGAGCGCCGTGGGTCTGCAAAGCCCAGGCCTTATCAGGCCAGGCAAAGAAAAGAACGGCACAACACCAAAAACAGACCTTATAGCAGCGGATTTTTTTTTGTCTTAATAAGATTTTCATAAAGAAACGGGGAATTTTTAATGTCTTATAATTTATGTCTGGCATAAAAGCATATAGTGTACCGAAATGGCATTTGCCATTTAATTTAACTTTTTTCATCGTACAACCGGATAGATACATAAATGATGACAGCAATGAGCACAGCAATTTCAAGAAGGTAAGGTGCACAATCAGCAACATGCAAGACGCAGTGAAACAAAAAGGTTGCAGATTTATATTCTGGCTATTTTTATTTCTTCCCTTTTCTATTGCACCGAAGACAGATCTCCCCCTGACAAGAATCTGTACTTCCGATATGCGAACGTATTATTTAGCATATCTCCTGCACTTAGGCTGCCTTCGGCCCCTGCCTTACGCTAACGCCCTTGCCATCGATTAGTAATTTTGTTACGTTTCACAACGTTGCATGGAACATTTACAGGAGACTACCCCCCATAAGTTCGACGCCCATGTCGAACGTACACAAACGACTACACTGCGCTCTGCGGCTTCGGTGGCGTTATCTATCAGCCCCACCTTTATCTGTTTAACTCAATAAAGTGTTTGTCTCTGGGGGGGCCAGTAAGCCGAGGCAGTATATCGGTATATACATAGAAGTAACAATAGCCACTATACTGGACGAAGATAGAGGGCTGCTGAATAGTTACCATCTGATAACTATGCGGGAGGGAAGAGACATCTCAAAAATTCTTAGT
>DRPV01000049.1 GCA_011330685.1 Desulfobacterales bacterium | reverse complement strand
TCCCGCGGTCTGACCATGACCAAGTGGAATCCGGAGTATAAACGGCCTGAGTTATGGGTATTGGGTTCCGTGGGAGACACCTTTGCCGAGTTTAACTGCGGTGGTATTGCCGTGGTCTGCGGGGTGGAGCCTAAATCAAAGAATGTTCTCGGTTATCGGCCCTGTGTCGGCATGGTCGGCGGTATGGTCTATTACCGTGGTGAGACCGATGATTCTTATTCCCGAACCAATGTCCGGGAGGCGGCCCCGGATGATGAGCAATGGCAGTGGCTTGCCGCTAAACTGCCGGAGTATCTCAAGGCCGTTGGCCGTGAGGAGCTGCAAGAGCAGTTATTGGTGCGGGAGGAGTGGCGGCTGTTGATCTCCATCAGCCCCCAGGAACGGGCCTTGATGTTTTCCGGCCCCATGCCCATGCAGGAGTTCCATGCCAAGGTCTGGGATAAGGGCTTCGGCGGTGATCCCCTGCGTGATCTGGCCCCTGGTCTTGACCGTTCCCCCATTGGTCTCATTGAGACCGGTGAGCTGCGGCGACGGATACCCTACTGGGCCAATAAGGAGTCGGCGGCCCCCTGCGCCTATTACTGCCCCATTCATATCCCCACCATTGATCGTCTGCGTCTCCTGCGGGAGGGCAAGGGGGAAGAGGCCTATAAATTGATCATGGAGTATACCCCCTTTCCGGCCTCGGTCTGCGGGGCTATATGTCCAAATCTCTGTATGGAGAACTGTTCCCGGCAGACGGTGGATAAACCCATTGATGTGGCCCTGCTCGGCCGGGCTCTGTTAGGGGCTCCGGCGCCGGTCGAGAAACCGGCGACCGGCAAACGGGTGGCTGTTATCGGCGGCGGCCCGGCAGGGATTAACACCGCTTATCAACTGGCCAGGGCCGGGGTGGAGGCCCATATCTTCGAGAAGGATGAACAGTTAGGTGGTAAGCTGGCCCAGGTTATTCCCTGGGAACGGCTGCCCATGGCCACCTGGCAGAAGGAAATCGACCGCTTTCAAAGTATGAAGAATGTCAAGGTGCATTTTGGCGCGGATATGGATAAGGCCAGGTTTGCCGCCCTTCGGGATGAATATGATTATGTGGTGGTGGCGGTGGGTACCCACGAGCCGCGCCGCATTCCCTTCCCCGGTCATGAGCGGGTGATTCCAGCCCTGGATTTTCTGAAGGCCGGTAAGAGCGCCAACCCTGTAAAGCCGGGGCGGCAGGTGGTTATTATCGGAGCCGGTAATGTCGGCTGTGATGTGGCCTGTGAGGCCTATCGTCTTGGGGCGGAGCAAGTGACCCTGGTGGATATTCAGCAGCCCCTGGCCTTTGGCAAGGAAAAGGAGGCGGCCGAGGCCCTGGGCGCCAAATTTAAATGGCCGGTGATGACCAGTGAGGTCACCGAGGAGGGCCTGGTTGACAAGGAAGGTAATTTGATTCCGGCTCAGACGGTGATTATCTCCATTGGTGATGTCCCGCGTCTCGGCTTTCTGCCGGACAGTATTGAATGTATCAAGGTCGGCGGCGCCAGCTGGGTGAAGTGCGACAAGGCGGGCCGCACCTCTGATCCCAAGGTCTTTGCTGTGGGCGATGTGGAGCGGCCGGGACTGGCTACCAGCGCTCTCGGGGCCGGCAAGACTGCCGCCGAGGCCATTGTCGCTGAGCTTGAGGGCCGGGAGTGGCAGCCCTTTTCCAGGGAGGTGGTTGCCATCCGTAATCTCACCATGGAGCATTATGCCCCGGAGACCTCCTGCGGCGCTGACCAAGAGGGTGAAGCCGACCGCTGTCTGAGCTGCGGTTCATGCCGGGATTGCCATCTCTGCGAGACTATCTGCCCCACCGGTGCCATCAGCCGCCGCGAGCTGCCCGAGGCCGACAGTTATGAATATCTCTCGGATGCCGCCAAATGTATTGCCTGTGGTTTCTGCGCTGACACCTGCCCCTGCGGTATCTGGCAGATGCGGGCTAATTAGCCTGCATTTGTGGTTTATTGATCGTTTACATGATAACTTATAATTACAGGCAGTAGTGTCCGGTTAGGGAATTGCATCTAATTAAATCCGGGTAATAGGACTGTCTTCTACGCTAAGGAGTGAAAAATTCTTTGATTTCGGAGTCTCGCAAGCTCGCTTACCTCTAAGCTCGCTACGCAAAAATTGCTAAACTCGTTCGTTCCTCACTCAGACAGACGCAATTT
>DRPV01000048.1 GCA_011330685.1 Desulfobacterales bacterium | reverse complement strand
GTTCTGCCAGGCGAGGTATCTATCTGCACCTCGCCGCCCACGGCGTATTTACGACCATCAGGGCCGGTCTGATACTGATACGAAGCCCCGCTCCTGGCATAACCGCCCGCCGCCGCCAGATGGGCCAGCTCGTGATTATGAACCTCCTGATCCACCTTTTGCAATTGAGCTATCAATAACTTTTCAGAACTGCTCAGAGGGGCACCATTAGGCTTTCGCGGCCCGCCAGGGGCTTTTGACGTGTCTTGCGGCCCTTTAGCCCTGCCCCCCTGTTCCGGAGCGGCGGCCTTATCGGCGGCATCAGGATCCGCCTGCTGAGCTGCCCCGGCGGCCTGACTTGAATCAGCGCCGCGGCCAGCTGACCGCGGCAAACCGCCGGCGGCTGCCGCCCTGGTATAGAGCGGTGGAAATGAGATGGACGAGGAGGGACTGCTCCGGGTAAAGGAATCACGTCCGGCATCGGAAGAGAAAGGACGGGAAGGAGTATTTACCCTGGCATGGCCCGCGGGTCGGCCAGCCGCCGGAACCGAAAGCCCGGCAAGCAGGGAATTAATATTCATGGTTAACTCCGAACAACCTTATTTCAAATAAAAGAAACCACCACGTTATTCATCTCATCGGCATCCGGCGCTGAAACTTTAATTTTTTTTTCGGGACAAATTACGAAAAACGTTCATCACAGACAGTACGCTTATCAATGGGTAGAAAACGACGTTTTGCCGGGCCCACATAAAGCTGCCGCGGGCGGCCTATCCGCCAGTTATCATCATCCCACATTTCCTTCCACTGGGCTATCCAGCCCGGCAGCCGTCCCAGGGCGAACATCACGGTGAACATATCATCGGGTATGCCAATGGCCTTATAAATTATACCGCTGTAAAAATCGACGTTTGGGTAGAGATTACGCTCCAGAAAATAATCGTCATTCAGGGCCACCTCTTCGATTTCCTTGGCAATATCAAGCAGAGGATCATGACAGTTCAGGGTGGTCAGCACCTCATCACAGACCTTTTTAATGATCCGGCTCCGGGGGTCATGCGTTTTGTAAACCCGATGTCCAAAGCCCACCAGCCGAAAGGGGTCATTACGATCCTTGGCCTTCTCGATGTATTTTTTATAATTTCCGCCCTCAAGATATATGCGCTCCAACATCTGCATAACGGCCTGATTTGCACCGCCGTGCAGAGGCCCCCACAGGGCGCTGATGCCGGCAGAGATAGAGGCGTAAAGATTCACGTGAGCGCTGCCCACCAGACGAACGGTGGAGGTGGAACAATTCTGCTCATGATCGGCATGCAGAATAAGCAGTTTATCCAGGGCATTGACGATCACCGGATTAACCTCATAGGGGGCCACCGGTGAATCAAACATCATATTCAAAAAGTTAGCGCAATATGAATAATCATGGCGCGGATAAACCAGGGGCTGGCCCATTGATTTTTTATATGAGAAGGCGGCAATGGTGCGAACCTTGGATAACAGACGGGCCGCCATTTTATCTATCTTCTCCATGGGATTATTGATCATCTCCGGATAAAACACCGACAGGGCGTTAACAATGGAAGAGAGAATAGACATGGGTGGTGAATCCGGCGGGAAACGATCAAAGAAATGGATCATATCCTCGTGCATAAGAGAATATTTGTTCATCAAAACCTTAAAATGAGCCAATTCGACAGCCGTTGGCAGACAGCCGTTAATAAGCAGATAGGCCACCTCCACGAACTGGCAGTTGTCCGCCAGGTCGGCAATGGAATAACCACGATAATTAAGAATACCCTTTTCCCCGTCGAGATAGGTAATGGCGCTGGCGCATGAGCCGGTATTCATGTACCCATAATCCAGAGTTACACAGCCGGTACGTTTTCTTAATGTGCTGATATCAATAACCCGTTCTCCCCTGCTGCCCTCCAGAATCGGGAGTTCATAGACCTGGCCATTAACCTTCAGCTCTGCTTTTTCGTCCTGTAGTTCATATTTTTTTAAATCCATATTACACCTTGGGTTTTTAATTCAAATTCAAAAGAAACAACTCTCCGCTTGCGATACTCCCGGCAATCAGTTAAATAATAAACATTTCATGAACATCCTGTTGTACGCGCTTGAGCAAACCTGTAAATCTACTATACAAATCACTTTTTTTCAATGTCCCGCCCAACTACCCTGAATGACAGAATAAAAAAATTTGAAACAGAGGTGGATATCTATCCTGTTTCCTGCGAGAAGCTGAGCCGGGGACGTTCTGACTTTGAATGGTTAGAGGCGGTTTTAGCGGGCGGAACCCGCATCGTCCAGCTCCGCGACAAGGAAGCGGATGACCGCCGTCTCTACGAAAAGGCCCGAATATTCAGAGAAAAAACCCTCGGAGCCGGGGCCTTGCTTATCATCAACAACCGACTGGATATTGCCTTGGCCGTTGGGGCTGACGGCATACATCTCGGCAACTCCGATCTGCCGGCCGCCGAGGCCCGCCGCCTGGCGCCGGAATTAATCATCGGGGTCTCTGCCAACACTAAAGAACAAGCGGCATCCGCCCACGAGCGCGGGGCTTCATATTTCAACATCGGGCCCATATTCCCCACCAGCACCAAGGAAGGGCTCAGCACCTTTCTCGGGCCGGAGGCTATTCCTGATTTTTCCGCCCTTTCGCCCCTACCCTTTACAGTTATGGGCGGCATAAAATTTAAGCATATCGCGGAGCTTAAGGCCTTGGGGACTCAACGGATTGCCGTGGTAACCGCCCTCACCATGGCCGACGATATCACCAGTGAAACCAGAAAATGGCGGCAGAAATTAGGGCCGAAAAAATGAACCTGACAGAGACAAAAGAGGCAGTCATGCTGCTAATGGACTACGCGGTTGATGCTGAAGATATTACTGCGGCCCGTGAATTAGTGGAACGTCATCAAAACGACCGCATCTCCTTAAATGTCTTCCATGAATTTTACAGCTTTTTGCCGGAAGCCAAAAACGATGCCATCAAATTCCTTAAACTCCTCACCGATAAAGAAGGCGGCTTCCTGCTGGCCGCCGGAACCACTGATAACATTTACTGCTACTTCGCCACCACCGAGGGAGCTGAATTCTTAGGCCCCCTCAATGAGGGAATATGGGATAAGGAGGTGCTGAACTTTTTTGGTCTCAGCCACGACGAATCAGTCGAAAAATTCAAAAACTTAAAGAATTTTCCCTTTTACATCCCGGCTCACATGGATCTCAAACGCTGCCCTGTATGCGCAACCAACCATGGAGAACTGCACCGCTTAGGCTGCCCGGTGGAGATCTGCCCCTGGTGCGGAGGACAGCTCACAAAATGTCATTGCCGCTTCCAGAAAACCGGCCGCGACCGGCTGACCAATGAAGCCCACCTGCGGCTCTTCAAAGAGAAGTTAAATGATAAAGGGCGCCTGCCTTTCAATGCCACCGAGCAGAGTCTCACCCTGGGATAGCCGCCCTCTGAGCCCAAAATCCAAGCTACCCCCCGAGATCATTTGGTGCCTTTCATGTCCTGCATATATTTAAAGAATGGTGAATCAGAAGAAATCACCAGGTTGGTGTTTTTGCCCATGGTCTTTTCATAACTTTGCAGGGTTTTGCTGAAGGCGTAAAACTCCGGATCACGGTTATAGGCCGCGGCATAAATAGTAACTGCCTTGGCATCCGCCTTGCCTTTAATCTCTTCAGCCGTCTCGTTAGCAGCCGAGGTTATAGTCTTTAACTCCCGTCCTACCCGGCCCAGAATTTCCGCCTTCTGGCCCTCGCCAAGAGAGCGTTTTTCCGCCGCAATTCTCTTCCGTTCCGAGATCATCCGTTCATAGACCTTCTTCCGTACCGATTCAATATAATTGACCCGTTTAAACATGACATCAACCACCTCAATGCCATATTTGGGAGTGGCCTTGGAGACAATTTCCCGGATACGCTTCTCCATACCGTCACGGCCCATAATCACCTTGGGGCCGGGCTTGCCGTCCGGGCCAAGATGATCTTCAGGATTCCAGTCTGAACTCCTGATAATCTCCACCAGATTATGTTTATTGATCAGATCCCGCACCGTGGAGCCGATAATATCATCTAAAACGCCCTGGGCCCGGCTCTCATTATTCACGGCCTGCAGAAAGGTCAAGGCGTTTGATATCCGCCAGCGGGCCGAGACATCCACATAGACAAAGGTCTTATCCTTGGTGGGAATCTGATTGGGATCACCATCCCAGATCAAAAGCCGCTTATCAAAATACTGGACATCCTGAATAAAAGGGGTCTTAAAATGCAGACCAGCTTTAACTATCGGCTGGCCCACCGGGGCACCAAACTGGGTTACCACCGCCTGGCGGCCCTCGGGCAGGACAAAGAAGCCGTCCCAGGCCGTGGCAATCAGCCCCAGGACAACAACAATCACAACCATTCTTATAATCTTATTCACCGCTGAATTCCTCCGGGTTACATTCTATAT
>DRPV01000047.1 GCA_011330685.1 Desulfobacterales bacterium | reverse complement strand
TTCATCGGCGGATGCCGGAGATGGCCCAGCGTTTTCCACTGCCGCGCGACCTCTGGCACCACGGTGTGCGCAAATACGGTTTTCACGGCCTGTCCTATGAGTATATTCTTGGTGTTCTTGGTGAAACTGTGAAAGGCCGAATAATTATCGCCCATCTTGGCAACGGTGCCAGCATGGCCGCCATTCTGGACGGCCGTCCCATAGATACCACCATGGGTTTTACACCGACCGGCGGTCTGATGATGGGAACCCGCTGCGGGGATCTTGATCCGGGCCTTCTTCTCTATCTGTTCAGGGAAAATACCAGAGGCGTTGCCGAGATTGAAGAACTTGTCAATCATCAATCGGGTCTGCTTGGGGTGTCGGGAATCAGCTCCGATATGGAGACCTTGCTGGCGATGAAAAGCAGTAATCCCCGCGCCGCCCAGGCCGTTGAGATGTTCTGCTACCATATCCGCAAACATATCGGGGCATTGGCAGCCGTACTCCAGGGATTGGATACCCTTGTTTTCACCGGCGGTATTGGCGAAAAGGCCGCTCCAATACGTCACAGCGTCTGCCAGGGATTGGCCCATCTCGGCATCCGGCTTGCTCCGGAGCTTAATGAGTGTCACGCTAATACGATCTCCACTGCCGATAGTCCCTGCCGGGTTATGGTATTGCCGACAGACGAGGAACTCATGATTGCCCGGCACACGTACCGGACAATTTTCACATAGGGTAAACGATCAATAAATCACACTCTAAAAGTGTTCTCCCCCCGAGGTGTAAGCGCTTCAAGTCGCCTGTCCTGTTCGTTTGAATGCCCCAATAAGACCCGTTTGTGGGAGACTCAAGCGTGTGCGGCAGGGTGTTTACGGAGCGCTTACACCAGCACCGTCCTCTTTCGTACCAGAGCGGCCGCTCCATTTCCAATTACGGATTTCCGGCATATCTTCACCATGTTTGCGAATATACTCCCTGTGATCCTGCAGTTTGTCGCGCAAAAACTGTTTGGCATAGGCCGCCCTTGAGCCCAGGCTCGGCACCCGGTCGATGACATCGCTCACCAGGTGGAAACGATCCAGGTCGTTCAACACCACCATGTCGAAAGGTGTGGTGGTCGTCCCCTCTTCCTTGTAACCGCGGACATGCAGCTGGTTATGATTGGTGCGGCGATAGGTCAGGCGGTGAATCAGCCACGGATAACCGTGGAAGGCAAAAATAATGGGTTTATCCGTGGTAAAGAGGACATCGAAATCCCGGTCTGAAAGGCCGTGGGGATGCTCAGTCTGCGGCTGCAGCGTCATCAGATTCACCACGTTGATGACGCGGATTTTCAGATCAGGGAAGTGTCGGCGTAGAATCTCCACCGCGGCCAGGGTCTCCAGGGTGGGAATATCCCCGGCACAGGCCATAACCACATCCGGGTTGCCGCCCTCATCGTTACTGGCCCATTTCCAGATGCCAAGTCCGGCCGTACAGTGCCTGACGGCCTCCTCCATATTCAGCCACTGCAGTTCCGGCTGTTTGCCGGCGACAATAACATTGATTTTATCACGGCTGCGCAGACAATGGTCGGTTACGGAGAGGAGGGTATTGGCATCGGGCGGCAGATAAACACGAATGGTCTCCGCTTTTTTGTTTACCACATGATCAATAAAACCGGGATCTTGATGGCTGAAACCATTATGATCCTGCCGCCAGACATGCGAGGTCAGCAAATAGTTCAAAGAGGCAATGGGGCGCCGCCACGGGATGTGGCTGGTAACCTTCAGCCACTTGGCATGCTGATTAAACATGGAGTCAATAATGTGGATAAAGGCCTCGTAACAGGAAAACAGGCCGTGACGGCCCGTGAGCAGATACCCCTCTAACCAGCCCTGGCAAAGATGCTCGCTCAACACCTCCATTACCCGGCCATCGGCTGAGATATGGTCGTCGGTTTTTAAAATTTCGGCAGTTGAAACCCGCTCGGTGATATCGAAAAGATCAGTCAGGCGGTTAGAGGCCGTCTCGTCCGGCCCCATCACCCGGAAATTGCACTTTTCCCAGTTTAATTTCATTACGTCACGCACAAAGCCCCCCATGATCCTGGTCGCCTCGGCCACTGTCCTGCCCGGTTGCGGCACGGCCACGGCATGATCTCTGAAATCAGGCATCCTTAAATCATGGAGCAGAAGTCCACCATTGGCATGGGGATTGGCTCCCATACGCCGCGCACCCTCAGGTGCCAGCTCGGCCAGCTCGGGAATAAATCCGCCCTTGTCGTCAAAAAGCTCTTCGGGCCGATAACT
>DRPV01000046.1 GCA_011330685.1 Desulfobacterales bacterium | reverse complement strand
GATGCTAAGGCCGATCCTGGCGGATCTGGCACGCCACCAATTGGGAATTCGGCAGAGAATGCCGGACTCTTCGTAAAGCGGAATTTCCCGGAGAAAGGTAAAGGCATCTTTGGCCGACCAGGCCAGGGGGTGAAAGAGCTCGCCGCTGTCCAGCAGTTCCGCCACCAGTGGGCTCTTGCGGGCGGCATCCTCCACCGTAACGAGGAGCTCCAGTAATTTTTTATTGTCGTCTCGATATTCTTCTAAGGCGTATTTCAACGGTAAATGCCGGGATTCACCCTCGTTGTTCAGGCGGGTAGAATAGGTGGCGAGAAAGGCAAAGGGCTCTTCGTGGCCCTTGTTCTCCACCAGATGGAAATAAATGCGGCCGGCTAGGTGAACAGTGGGGCTGAGCTCCCGGATGAATTCGGCCGCAGAACCGTCATAGGCGGCAATTTCCCGCGAAAATACAGCCTGCAGTTCAGCCCATAATTCGCTAAAGACCGCCCGCCGCAGATACTCGCGGCCCGGCATCAAAGGGGCTGTGTTTAAGAATCCGGCTAATTCATCATCGGTCAGGGGGAGGTTGATATCACCGCGCCGCTCTTCAAGATCAGGGGTGAGTCGCAGCTTATGGCAGAAGAGGCCCGCGAAGCCGCGCCAGAAATTCAGGGAGGGGGATAATTTTTGTTGGCCGTCGAAACCAAGGTAAAAAAGCCAGCTGGCGGGATCATTGGTATATTGCTCGTAAATATGGCTCTGGAGAGCAAGCTGGCGCGGGTAGATTTTACGAGAGACTGGCTGCCACTCAAGCTGAATGGTACCGTCCGGCATGACGACAGCGTTAAGTTCATTATCCGGCATGAGAAAAATAAATAGCGAAAGCGGTACGTGAATCTGGTATAACCCCGGCCGCCGGAGTTATGAGGGCAATGGCAATTATTGTTAACGTTCAATCAACCACACCACCGATGGAGGCGGGCCACCGACGCGCGAGAGGGTGTTTATGGAGCGCTTGGCAAAATTATTCGTGGGCGGCTAAAACCTGTAACGGCACAACCGTAACTTCGCCATCCTTGATTTTAAAAGCCCGTACCGGTTCCACTCCCGCCATCAGACTGGCAATTACATAGATTATCTGGCTGTCATGGGCCAGGCGAATATCCTCCACGGAGGGCCGGGCCGGACTTTCCGGATGGGTGTGATATACCGCCGCTAATTGCAGACCCTCTTCCCTTATCTGACGGATAGCGGCAAATTGTTCCGCCGGATCCATGCTGTAATGCTCAGGGGCGGCGTCTATATTGGTTAATTCGATATGGCGTTTTATTACCCCATCTCTGGCGGCCAGATAGCCACAGGCCTCGTTCGGTTCCTCCCGCCGACCGTGCTCTAATATGGCGGTTAAAATCTGCTCTTCAATCTGCAGGATCATCGTACATCCTCTTTAAATCTTGGGATCAGCCGGCATTTTGTTTATGCTCAGCAAACATTTCATCCAAGTTGTTGCGGGCAAGCTCTAAATAAGGATCCATGGTCAGGGCAATTTCAAAATTATGAACCGCCTCACTATGACGTTTGAGCTTGCGTAGATTGACTCCAAGATTGGCGAAGTCAATGGCCGAGCCCGGCTCCAGATCAATACTGCGGGAGAAGTGGGTAACGGCGGTTTCATAATCACCTAATTTATAATGACAAAATCCGAGAAGATTGTGCAGATCAGGCCGCTCCTCATCCTCTTCGATACCCTGTCGCAAAACATTGATCGCCTCCGTATACTGTTCCATATCCTTTAGGCAATCACCCATAAATGAATAAATATAGGGCAGATCTTCGGCTTCGGGATTCAAGGCCAGCGCTCGGTTGAAGTGGGCCATGGCCTCATCAAAACGCCGCATCGCCGTCTTTTTCTTCCCAAGGTAAAATTCAATGAAATAGGCCTGAGGCAAAATAGCGCTCATTTTATTGAGCTGCTCAATCTGGGCCGCAGGGACGCTGATCTGCTCGTGAGCCATCTTGGCGGCAAACAGCCCGGCGTTTTTGCTCATGGAACGTTCCCGGAAATAAGCTCCTGGGACAATGGTGTAGATTGCCGGTATCTGCAGATCCTGGTGACGCGCATCAATTACCAGCACATCCATGTCGAGTTTGGAGAGAGCCGCTAAACAACGCTCAATCTCCACCTTCATGTTATCGTCCCCCAGATCCGGCAGGTCGGTTAATTTGACGGTTCGGCCGGGATTTATGATGTAATCCACCTCCTCAAGAGACAGAGGCTTGGGCAGACCGCTGGCCAGATAATTGGCCTTGGTGTTGAAATCACCAGACAGCTGGGCCACCTCGGTCAGAGCGCGAATCAAGGCCTTATTGGGTTCCGGGGTGGTGCCGGCAGTATAGACAATCTCGCTGGTTTCCGGGAAGGTTGAGGGGTCGATGGCCAGGGCGGAGACCGTGGGAATACCGGTGTCCAGGGTAAAATCGTTGAGATAAACCTGGATACCGTGGCGAGTGAATTTTTGTAAGAGCTCAAGGGCCACCGGATCTGTGATGGAAGCGGGATCAATCCGCGGCGCCTTAATCCGCTTCCGGGTGACCTCTGCGCAGACGTGACGTTCAACGATCTCCGACAACCCCTGCAGGATCGTCTCTTCATAGGTATTGCCGGCAGAGGTACCGTTGAACTCATTGATGGCGTAAAACCAGGAAAATGGTATCAGCACCATCTCACCCTGGGCAAGAAGGGTAGCCCAGGCCCAGCGCATGGGAATATCGGCAATAAGCTCGGCCAGGATTTCCTCCGAAGTGGAATCATCATGCACCGATTGGAGCAGATATTTGAGCGGCAGTAAGGGCAGCCCTTCGGCTTTAAGTTCGGCGTAAGTGGCTCGAATAAAATTGGCCGGTTTTTGTTTGAAGCTGAAAAAGCTGAAACGCTCGGCAAGTTCCATACAGGCGCTGGCTCTGGACTGGGCCGGGGTGCAGCCCTTTCCCATCTGTTTCTTGGTGCGGATAACCTCAAAGGCCTCCTTGCCGCAGACGCTGAAATAGACCGGAATATCCAAACGACCATTATCGACCCGCCGCACACCGTTCAGAATATCAAGCCCGGTATCCGCCAGTTTCTGCTTGAATCGGGCCACGGTCTCCTCCGGACTGCAGACCTTATCCTGGTCATAGGTGTAATGTTTAAAACAGTCCCCATAGGTAACGGGGGCGGGCTGAACTTTGCTTATTTTACTCATGGCAGTCATAATTTTTATGTGATTAAATATAGACGAATTTCACGGGCAGTTTCTTAGCCGATGATACGGCTCCGAACATACCCATCTGCCCCTTCCTTGTCAAGTTTTACGGTACATTGTGGTATCAAAAATCATCAATTGTTTTGATGATTTTTGAAGTGTCCTCACCGGCTTCTATCAACCATGAAAAGGCTATTGTTTTAGGCGCAATAATTTTCAATCTCTATTCGTGCGGGCTTCCATAACCGCTGTGACCTGGTTGCCCTGCTCATTGTAAAGCAGTCGGTCAAAGGCTATTTGGTTGGCCATGGCAACACCCCGCCCATGGTTATGCAGGATTCGTGAGACATCAAATTTCAGAAAGTCCTTCCAGTTAAACCCCTTGCCCTGATCTGTGACCTGGAGATAATAGGTACTCTGGTTTTTTTCAAATGTTACGCTTACTTTTTTATTTACAAACTCCGGAAGTTGTAATCTGCGGGCAATCTCTTGCCTCCAGGTGTTGGAATCCACCAGTTCGGTTTTTTCATCATAGCTGATGGCAAGCGTTCCGTGTTCCACGGCATTGATCAGGATCTCTGATATACCGGTTAGAGCCCGATCCGGGGCCGGGAAACAGTTGGCCAGAAAAGAGGCCAGGCTCTCGGCCTCATCAAGGGTGCTGAAGCTGCTTCTCAGCGCCTGTATAAGGCCGAAACCCATTCGATGGCGCTGCATTTCAGAGCGGAGGGCCTTTCGTTGTTCTACCTTCTTGATTGCCGAGGAGACGACGGAAAGCAAAGTTTTGCGTTCAATGGGTTTGGTCAGATAATAAAAAACTCCGGCCTTGATACCCTCGCTGATTTGTTCGGGTTTGTCGGCAGCTGTCTGCATAATAATAGGGATATGCTTCAGTTTATTGTCTGCCTGAATCTTTTTCGTGACCTCAATACCGTTCATCTCAGGCATCATCCGATCAAGAAGAATGACATCAAAGTCTTTTAACTGATTACGAAGCTTGGTCATTGCCTCAAGGCCATCAGTGGCCCTGGTTATCTCATACCCCTCCTGCTCAAGTATATTGGACAAAAGATGCAAGACCGCGGGATTATCATCAACAACAAGAAGCGATTTTTTTTTAATCTGTATGTCCTGCGCAACTGCGGCGCCGTCTGGTGTTGTCATTCTGCTCCGGCTCCTTCCTAATCCCCAAGGTTATCAATGGCATCTAAGAATTTCTTGCCGCAATCCGGGCAATAGCCGTGTGACATACTCTTACCGGCCTTTCTGGTCAGGTATTCCTCCACCGGTATCCATTTCCCTTTGCCGGGTTCTGTGTCGCTGTCATCCCTGATTTTTTTGCAGTCTAAACAAATGGGCAGGATATCTTCATACATCTTGACCATATCTTTTAATTCCTGCTTTTCAAAACATTTATTTATCCGGAATATCAACTCGTTCAGATCACAGGGCTTGAGCAGATAGTCGTCGGCTCCGAGGCGCAGGGCCTCGACCGCGGAGTTCAGCTCACCATAACCGGTGAGGATGATAACCGCGGTGTTTGGCGAGTTCTGCTTTATTTTTTCTAAAACGGTAATGCCGCTTATACCTTCCATCATCAGGTCGGTTATCACCAGATTAATGGGCAGTTCGTTAAACCGTTTTAAGGCCTCGGTGCCATCGGGAGCGGTAAAGACCTGAAAGCCCTCGTCGATTAATTTGCCTTCGATGGTCTTAAGAATAATAGCCTCGTCGTCTACTAAAAGAATTGTTTTGCTCATTGGGGTTTCCTTGTGATGGGCAGGGTGATGGTGAAAACAGTACCTTGGCCGGGTTTACTCTCTACTTTAATGTCACCTTGATGGCGTTTAATAATCCCATAGCTCACCGACAGGCCTAAACCGGTACCTTTTACGGCCGCCTTGGTGGTGAAAAAGGGCTCAAATATATGGGAGAGGTTTTCGGCCGGGATGCCGTTACCGGTGTCGGCAATTTTGATGATAGCTTGATTTGATATTTTCCGGGTGGAAATAATTATCCGGCTGCCCGGCCCGCAGGATTCCATGGCATTGTTGAGTAGATTCAGTAGCACCTGCTTGATCTGGTCGGAAACGGCCTGAATGGCCGGCATATCGGGCTCGTAATCCGTTTTTACCGTAATTCCTTTATTTTTCATCTCCTTCTTGGTGAGCATCAGCATATTGTTGATGGTGGTGGTGAGATCAACCGTGGTCATTATTCCGGAGGTCGGGCGGTTGAAATCCTGGAGATTTTTGATCAGATCTTTGATGCGGTCACATTCGGCAACGGCTAATCGGGCGAATTCCTGGTTTGAATTGTCTAATTGCCCTTTATCCAGCAGGATTTCGAGGACGTTACGGATGCCGAAGAGAGGATTGTTGATTTCATGGGCGATGGAGGCCGAAAGTTTACCCACGGCGCTCAGCTTTTCGGCATGCAGTAACTGCTCCTGGAGCTGCCGTTCGTCGCTTATATCGATACCAATACTGATTATATATTCAATTTCACCGTTGTCTGCGGTGAAGATGGTGTTGGAACAGTCAATGGCCAGGTGCTGGTCGTTCTTGGTTAAAATATGAAAATCCAGCTTTGGCGGGAAAGGCTGTTGGTGGATGTTGGCAAAGTACTTGTTTATCTGCCGGCCCTCGGCGGCCGGCAGCAGGACATCGCTGAATTTTTTATTCTTTATTTCTTCAATGCTGTAGCCGGTGAGCTTTTCGCAGGTTTTATTACAGCGGATAATTCTTCCCTGGGGATCTAAAACCACGATGAGGGCGGCGGCGGTGTTAAGGATGGCGGCGGTGAAGGATGATTCCTGCTGGAGGGCGGTTTCTGCCCTAGTTCTGACTTCGATTTCCTGTTGGAGATCGAGATTGGAGCGGGCCAGTTCCGCGGTACGTTTTTTCAGGCGGTTGGAGCCGGAAATGATGCCGAAGTCGCCAATGAGCCATAGGAGAAGCAGGGATATGGCATGTACTGTTATTTGCCGGTTGGCATCTTTAATAAAGGCGTTCATGGGCAGGGATATACCGATTCCACCCCTGACATCACCTACCTTGTAGCCCTGGTGGCCATGGCAGCGCAGACAGATTGGTCTTACAAAGAGGGGCTGCATGAGGCGGAGGGTCTCTTTGCCGTTTTTTTTGTCCTTGATTATGGCCACGTCCTCCTTGCTGCCCCGCTCGAAGGACTTTAAGGCCCTGGTCTCCCAAGGGTCTGGTTTGTTCGCGGGCCGCAGGGGCTTGAGGCTGGTCAGGTGGCCGGCGACACCATAGAGGCTGGAGAAGGTAGTGTTTAAATCGCGCAGCATGTATTCCGGATTCATCAGGGTGAGGCGGCGGCCGGAGGGGGTGGTGATGTCCTTTTCGGGTATTTTAAGATAGGGGTTGGGCCGCAGGTGTTTGGTAACCGGGACATATACGCCGCCCCTGGCGTAGGCCCAGAAGCGGAAGGCCTTTTCTTTATTTAAGTGAGCGCGGGCCGTGTTTAAGGCCATGGCCCTGGTGGCGGTGTTTATATCAATTACTTCCTTGGCCAATAGTCCGCTGACTATAATTGTCCATACAGTCAGCAGAGCCCAAGTGTAATGCATGAGGTTAAACAGGCGTTTGGGGGTGGGATTCTTCAAGGTTGTAAGCTTTGGAGTCCAGGCAGGTAAAATAATTTATAAGTCTTGGATTCTTTGCATGATTTTATAAGTATTTATATTATACTAAAATTCCATTGTCGATGTCGGATTATTTTAGGGGCTTTGGTAATAAACAGGAAAATGAAAAGGTGCTGAAATGGCGGAAGTAGATATTCTCAATCTGGAGGCCCGGCTGCGGGAATTGGAAGAGAAGTTTCTTACCATCGACTCTCTGGCTCAGGATGTGGCCCAGTGCCGGACATTAGAGGAACAGCTGGAGGCCCGTCTGCAGTTTGAGACCCTCATTACCGAAATTTCCACGACCTTTATCAATCTTCTGCCGGCGGAATTACAAAGGGGTATCAACATGGCATTGAGCAAGGTGGCGGCGTTTACCGGTGCCGGGCGCTGTTATGTCTTTATCCTGAGTGAGGACGGGACGTTTATGACCAACACCCATGAGTACCTGACCGCCGGGGTGGAGCCGCGGCTTGAGAGTCTGCGCCGGGAGCCGGTGGTCAGACATCAGTGGCTCCTTGAGAAGCTGCGCGGTAACGGTGTGCTGCGCATTGGGAGGGAAGGCGGGCTGCCGTCGGAGGGTGATGATATATTCATCAAACCGGAGGTCTGGGCCTCGGTGATAGTCGGTTTTTTTACCAAGAAGCGTCTGGCTGGTTTTATCGGTTTTGACTGGTTGGGTGATGTGGATGCCGATGTGGTGCAGACGGCTGATATGCTGACGGTTCTGGGGCCGATTATCGCCAATGCCCTGGAACGTAAAAAGATGGAAGATACCAGGGAAAAATTGATCAGTGAATTGCGCCGCACCCAGGAGAAATTGCTGACTCTGTCGGTTCGGGATCAACTGACCGGCCTCTTCAACCGGCGGCATATGGAGGAGTCGCTGTCCCGGGAGATCAGCCGGGCCGCGCGCCATAAAACCCCTCTCGCTGTAATTATGCTTGACCTCGATTATTTTAAAAGGATTAACGACACTTATGGTCATATGGCCGGTGACGTAGTTTTAAAGGAAACCGGCCGTCTCCTGCAGGAACGCTCCAGGGGGGAGGACGTGGTATGCCGTTATGGCGGAGAAGAGTTTGTCATTATTATGCCGGGTGCCTCTCTGGACGCGGCCGGCAAGCGGGCGGCCGAGCTTTGTCTTGCCGCCGGCGCTCTGGAGATTGAATATCGTGATGAACATCTGCCCAAAATTACCGTGTCGCTGGGAACCGCCGCTTATCCACAGCATGGTGATACTGCCGCCCTTCTGCTTTATAAAGTAGACAAGGCCCTTTACCAGGCCAAACAAACAGGGCGGAACCGGGTGGTGGCGGCTGAATAGCAACCCATTTATCGCCATTTAGCCGGCAGCAGACGCTGAATGCGTTTATCCACCAGATCCTTGGTGGCATGATCTACCGTTAGAACTCGGGGGTACCAGGGTTTAAGGCGGCAGTCGAAGATAATGGGGGCGTCAAGGCCGACATGGAATCTTCGCACCGTGGTGGCGGCCCCGTGAATGTCGGCCGCCGGTTCAAAACGGGTAAAGAAATGCCACAGAAAGGCGGAGAGATCAGCGCAGGCCTCTCTGACGTTATCAACCAGGATAATTACCGGCCATTCTCCCCAGGCGGGATAGGCGGTCAGGGCATTGATTAATTCGTTATTCCCCTCGTATGCCGCCCCCTCCACCACCAGGGTGCCGGGGAGAAAGACTTCGGCCCGTTTAATCTCCGGCGGCAGGGGAAAATTAATCTCTTCCGGCAGTTGTCGGCATTTCTCCCGTCCCAGGCCCATCATAATGGCCTTGGAACCTTTGTTGACCTGGGGGCCGGTATAATCCAGGGTATCCTGGGAGACGTTGGAGAAAACAAAGAGGTCTGTCTGCCAGTTGATTCTCTCTAATACATGGTGCCAGAGGGCCGGGAAGTCGTTTATGTTTATACTGCCGTCGGTAATAATCAAGAATTTGGTCAGCGATAGTTGTCCTTCGCCAAGGATGCGGAGGGCGGCGGCAAAGGCCTCACGCGGGTAACGGTTGCAGACCCTGGCGGCGGCAAGGCAATGAAACCCGGTGTCGCCAAAGGTCTTTAATTCCTGCACCCCGTTCATTACCAGGGGAAAGAGCGGCGATAGGAGATCCTGCAGAAAATCGCCGATATAGTAATCTTCCTGGCGGGGCCGGCCCACCACGGTGGCGGGATAGATGGCATCTTTGCGGTAATAGAGAGTCCGGGCCTGGAATACGGGGTAGTCGTGGCGCAGGGAGTCGTAGCCGTAGTGATCGCCAAAGGGGCCTTCCGGCCGTCTGAGCCGGGGGGGAACCTGCCCCTGAATCGCGAATTCGGCTTTGGCGATTAACTGGTGGCCGCCCTCCGGGCCGGCGGTCACCGGCAGCTTGGAGCCGAGGAGTAGTGAGGCTAATAAAAGCTCGGGAATATTCTCCGGCAGGGGGGCAATGGCCGCCATCATCAAGGCCGGGGGGCCGCCGATGAAAAGAGTCATGGGCAGACTCTCATTCCTTTTTTCGGCCTCGTGATAGTGAAAACCGCCGCCTTTATGGATTTGCCAGTGAATCCCGGTGGTCTGGTCGTCATAACGCTGGATACGGTACATACCCAGATTATGACCCCGGCCGTCCGGATGCTCGGTATAGACCAGAGGCAGGGTAACAAAGGGGCCGCCGTCCGTGTCCCAGGAGGTGAGGAGGGGCAGGTCATTGAGGTGAGGCGGCTGCTGGCGGTGTTCTAAGATTGGAGCCCGCCGGACATTTTTAAGGCCGATTTTCATGGCCTGTTTGATGATATGGCGGCTGTCCCATAGTCGGCCGAGGGAGGGCGGGCCGAATGATTCTATGGTATGAACCAGGCCCTGGACAAATTTTTGCGGCCGGCGGCCAAAGGCCAGTTCAAGGCGTTTGTTGCTACCGAATAGATTGGTTACCACCGGGAATCGACTGCCTTTTACCTTGGTGAAGAGGAGAGCCGGGCCCTGACGGGCGATAACCCGGCGGTGGATTTCGGCAATCTCGAGATAGGGGTCAACCTCTTCCTCGATTACATGCAGTTCTGATTCTTGGCGCAGAATATTGAGATAGGCCCTGAGATCGGGGATATGTTCTGTCAAAGAAAACTCCAAAAATAAGTCTGTTCTGTCAAATTGAATAAACAGCTGTAAGGATTAACAAAAATAATTTGTAAATTGAACACTTATGGTATCATTTTAAATGAAAATTTATTAGTATTTCGGCTGATTTCAGGGGTAAGGCGTTTATGCTGTTCTCAAATTAATGTGGCCTGCCAAGGAATAAACGGTGATACTCGCCTTCACGCAGATGCTTTTTCATGGTCTTGGTTAACAGGTCGACAATATCGGTCAGCTCCTGATCCGTCAGGCGGGGAGTCAGGGTGTCTAACAACTCGTTTTGGCTGAATTTGCGGAGAAATTTACGAAGGGAATGTTCATCGGTACGGCGGTTCCAGCCAAAGCATATTTCTTCAATTTCTTCAGGCATAAGAATTAGTGGTGTAGTTTATGAGTGAAAAAAAACGTGGGGCGCTGCATAAAGGGCAGCAGTATGAAGAGATTAATTCTCCTCAGCATATTATGCGTGTTCTAACTGATATAAAAAAGCAGCATAAGTTTATAATATTACAGCATAAGGGGTACCAGTCAGGCAGTACGGCTCTGGTGAAACCCACGGCAGAATTTCTACTTATTGACCGGCCTCTGGACTGGCCCGGAGTGAGTAAAAAAATTAGAGTTCTATACCGCGATAATACCAATGTGTGGTGCTATTTTAATACAGTTCTGCTTAATTCCAGCCAAGATACCTTAAAAACTTCATTTCCAACAGAACTTTTTCGCATGCAGCGCCGGGCTCATTTTCGGATAGTGATGTCTTCACAGTGCAAGGTGTCTTTTAAAAATAATGATATCGAATTCCTTGAGGCGCGAATTAATGATCTGAGTGTCGGCGGTATGTCGGTTTGCCTGTTGGGCTTAGATAATGTTGATCTGCTTAAACAGGGGGGTAAGGTTGCGGATATAAGTATTCGTCTGGCCCCGGAAGGTAAGGCGGAGCAGGGGGCGGAGCTGGAGATCAAAGAGGGGGGTATAGTGCGTTTTTTTAATACGGAGGACGGCCGTCGTTGTATGGGGGTGGAATTTCACGCCCAGGGCCGGGAGGGCAACCAACTCATGCAGTTTGTTCGCGGCCGGGAGCTGGCTGCTCTCCGTAAGGGGGTCGCTTAGCACTGCTCAGCCCCCGGTGATGCGCCAATGAGCCTGACGTTCTCTGGGGCCGTCGAATTCGCAGAAAAATATTCTTTGCCAGGTGCCTAATTTCAGGGCGCTGTTTTCAATAAATATTATTTCAGAGCTGCCGATTATTGAGGTCATCATGTGGGCCTGTGAGTTGCCTTCGAGGTGTTTATAAGGGAACTGGCCGGGGACGATACGCTCGATTACCGCGGCGATATCCTGCTGGACAGCCGGATCCGCCCCTTCGTTAATGGTCAGGGCGGCGGTGGTGTGCGGGCAGTACAGGTAGCAGATTCCACCCTCACAGCCGCTTTGCTCCAGGGCCTTGTTTATCTGGGTAGTTATATCTATCAGCTCTATTTTTCTGGAGCTGCTTATGGTGATGGTTCCCTTATTCATAGCAGGCCTCTTGGGTTGTGGCATTGAATAACAACTGAAAAAATATTATAATAATATGTTTGAGCTTGTCAAAGATATTATTTTTCGTTGTGCCTGTGTAATTGGGCATGACTGTTACTCAGGAGCATTAAATGTTGGAACCATGTTTATTGAATCTTCATGGGCCGGGGAATTACGCCATAATTCTTCCCCGGTTGTCTGCCGCTTTTCAACTCTCAGGTTTTACCCCCCCGTGGTCGAGGTCGGCATCTTGAATTATTATCCGGTATGTCTAAATATTGCCGGCCGTTCATGCCTCATTATCGGCGGCGGCCGGGTGGCGGAACGTAAGGCCGGGGGGCTCCTGGACTGCGGGGCCGAGGTCTGTGTCATCAGCCCGCGATTAAGTGCCGGTCTGCGGCGGCTTTATGAACAGGGGATTATCCGCTGGCGGCAGCGCGGCTATGAAAGTGATGATGTGCGGGGGGCCTTTCTGGTGATGGCCGCCACCGATGATCATGAGGTGCAGGATATGGTTGTGGCTGACTGCGGCCGGCATAATATTCCGCTTAATGTGGCTGATGTCCCGGATAAATGTAATTTTATCCTGCCGGCCCTCGTGCGACGGGGCAGTCTGTCAATTGCTGTCTCCACCTCCGGCAAGAGCCCGGCCCTGGCCAAGGAACTTAAAGAGCGTTTCAAGGCGGAGATTGGGGTTGAGTTTGAGCTTTTGAATGATATGATGGGCTTGCTGCGCGCCGAGATCATGGGCTGGGGGTTGGGACAAAAACAGCGTGAGGCTTTGTTCAAGGAGATATTAGCTGCCGGGCCGGCAGTCTGGATCAAGGAACATAACTGGCCGCCCATCCAGGCCCACCTTGAAAAGGTGCTGGGTACCCTGCCTGATTCTCTCATGGATGAGCTTCGTGAACTTGTGGAGAGGGACGCGCCAGGTGTGCAATGAAGACCGTCCGTGGGCGGTTAACCGATATTATTGGAGTATATTATGGCCTTATTGTTTAACTTAACCTTTCTGATTTATATTGTGGCCGCAGTTTTCTATGTGGTTTATTTCATTAATCAGAAGAATGATATCCGAACCATGGCCCACCTGATTCTGGTTGGCGGCGGCTTGCTGCATACCGCCGCTCTTGTGGCCCGCTATTTGACCGACGGGCATACGCCCATTACCAATATGCATGAGGCGGTCTCCTTTTTCGCCTGGTCTATGACTTGGGGATTTTTAATTTTCCGGTGGCGTTATAAGGTCAAGAACTTTGGGACGTTTGTCTCAATTCTTGTTGTTCTATTGATGACGGTCTCCGCCGTTTCCTCGCAGGAGGTTATCCCTCTGCCGCCGGCTCTGCGCAGTAACTGGCTGCCCATTCACGCCTCTATAGCCCTGATGGCTGATGCCTTTCTGGCCATGGGCTTTTGCGGCGGGGTAATGTATCTCCTGCAGGAGAACGAGATTAAGTCCCGGCGCTTCGGGATATTTTATGAACGGCTGCCGTCCCTGGAGGCCCTGGATAATCTTAATCATCACTGTCTTACCGTTGGATTCCCCTTGCTCACCCTTGGTATCATAACCGGTTCTATCTGGGCCAAACAGGCTTGGGGTACCTATTGGCAATGGGATCCCAAGGAGACCTGGTCGCTGATTACCTGGTTTATTTACGCCGCTCTCCTCCATTTCCGCTTTACCCTGGGCTGGCGGCGGCGGCGGGCGGCAATTATCTCCATTATTGGTTTTGGTGCCGCCCTCTTCACTCTCTGGGGAGTATCATATTTGCTCGGGGGGCTGCATTCCTATGTTGGCTGATAATTTAATGATTATCGGGGTTAACCATAAGGTCGCTCCGGTGGAAATTCGTGAAAAACTGGCCCATACCGGTGATTGTGAGAACCCGGTGGTGGCCTTGAAAAAAATGCCGGGCTGTAATGAAGGCTGCTTTCTCGGGACTTGTAACCGGGTGGAGGTTATCTGTGCCGGGGACGGCTCTGATGAACTGGCGATGGCGGTGCGTCATATGTTGTTTGCCCGGAGTAATCTCTCTGATACCGAGGCCCTGCGTTACAGTTATACCTACCGGGGGCAGGAGGCCATTCTGCACCTCTTTCAGGTGGCGGCCAGCCTTGACTCGATGATTATCGGCGAGCCGCAGATTCTTGGTCAGCTCAAGAAGGCCTATCGGCAGGCTGTGGAAAACAAAGGGGTCGGCACCATCCTTAACAAGTTTATCAATAAATCTTTTTCCGTTGCCAAGCGGGTACGGACGGAGACCAACATCGGCAGTAACGCGGTATCCATCAGTTTTGCCGCCGTACAATTGGCCAAGAAGATTTTCGGCAGCCTGGAATATAAGCGGGTTATGCTTGTGGGGGCCGGAGAGATGGCGGAACTGGCCGCGGAGCATCTTCTGGCCCAGGGCATTGAGGAGGTGGTGGTGGCCAACCGGACTCTGGCCAATGCCGTGAAGCTGGCCCGGCAATTCAAGGGCCGGGG
>DRPV01000045.1 GCA_011330685.1 Desulfobacterales bacterium | reverse complement strand
GCGATGGTGAAGATATCCCGGCTGCCGATAACAGTTTCTGGGGTTGTACCGTGGCCTTCGGGGTGCGTAATATTTCCCGGCCGCAGCGGGGCCTGGAGGAGATGTACCGGGTGCTGAAACCGGGTGGAAAACTCCTGATCCTGGAGTTCTCCCGGCCCACTAATTTTATTGTTAAACCACTCTATTTCTTTTATCTTAACCGGATACTGCCCTTAGTGGCTGGTATGGGTTCCGGCGATAAAGAGGCCTATGAATATCTGGCCTCCTCCATTGCCAAATTCTATGAGCCGGAGAAATTTTTGTCCATGATGCGTCAGGCCGGTTTCAGCAGGAGTTACCGCCGCACCCTGACCTTCGGGGTGGTATCCATCTATGTGGGGATAAAATGAGGCCCTTTATTCTGGCAGTTACCGGGGCTAGCGGCTCCATTTACGCCCTGGAATTTTTAAAAATCATGGCGGAGTGCGATGTGGTGGTGGACGCCCTGATCTCCGGGGCCGGGGAGCGGGTCTTAAAGATTGAACTGGGCCTGGAGTATACCGAACTGCCTCATGTCCGGCGCTGGTACGATGCCGATGACTTCGCAGCTCCCATGGCCAGCGGCTCCAGTGCCTATGGCGGCATGGCTATTCTGCCCTGCAGTATGGGTACCTTGGGGGCGGTGGCCGGCGGCCTCTCCCGCAACCTTCTGCACCGGGCCGCCGATGTCACCTTGAAGGAACGGCGGCCGCTGGTGCTGGCGGTACGGGAGACCCCGTTGAACGGTATTCATCTCAAAAACATGCTCACCGCCCATGAGGCCGGGGCCGTTATCTGCCCCGCCATGCCCGCCTTTTATCACCGGCCCGTTGGACTCAGCGACCTGGCCCGTGATTTCGCGGCCCGTGTCGCGGCCCTCCTCGGGGTAGATGTGCCCGCCATGCGGCGCTGGGAGGGCAGCGATGTTTAAAAAAATCGCCATACTCCTGGAGATGATTAAGTTCAAACATACGGTTTTCGCCCTGCCCTTCGCCCTTATGGGCGCCTTCCTGGCCGCCGGCGGGCCGCCGAATTACCGGGTCTTTATCTGGGTGGTGGCGGCCATGTTCGGAGCCCGCACCTGCGCCATGGGGTTTAACCGTATTGTGGACGCCCGTTTTGACGGCCGCAATCCCCGAACCGCCGGGCGGGCCATTCCGGCCGGTAAGGTGAAGATGGCCGAGGCCTGGGCCATGGTACTCATCGCCGCCGCCATATTTTTTCTGGCCTGCTATGAATTAAACCGCCTGACCCTGCTCCTCTCGCCCCTGGCCCTGGGACTCACCCTCCTTTACTCATTGACCAAACGCTTTACCTCCTTCTGCCATCTTGTCCTGGGCCTGGCCCTGGCCTTCTCGCCCCTGGGCGGTTATGTGGCGGTCTCCGGCAGCCTCAGCGGGTTCCCCTACGTTCTTTCTCTCGCGGTATTATTATGGGTATCGGGCTTTGATATGGTCTACGCCTGTATGGATGCCGATTTTGACCGCCGGACGGGTCTTTACTCCATACCGGCCACCTTTGGCCGCCGGCGGGCCTTCCGGCTGGCGGCCCTCTTCCATTTTCTGGCCTTTGTGCTGTTTCTGATAACCGGGATGCAAAGCGGCCTGAACTATCTCTTCTTTATCGGCCTTGGTATTGCCGCCTTCTGCCTTCTCTATCAGCACCTGATTATTAAACCGGATGACCTGAGCCGCATTCAGGTCTCTTTCTTCCAGATGAACGGCATGGTGAGCCTGATTCTCTTTGCCTCGACCTGGCTGGCCCTGAGCGTGGGCTGAGGAGGGAAAAATGGGAGAAATGGGAAAGATGCCCGCTGATAATCCCTTTGCCGTTTATACCGGGGAATACGAAGACTGGTTTGAAAAATACCCCATGGTCTTTAAGGCGGAGCTTAAGGCCGTTAAGTCCTTGCTGCCTGCCGGATCAGCCCTGGAGGTGGGGGTCGGCTCCGGACGTTTTGCCGTTCCCCTGCAGGTCGCGGCGGGAATTGACCCCTGTCCGGAGATGTTGACCCTGGCCCGTGGGCGGGGAGTACAGGCAGCCCTGGGCCGGGCGGAGGCCTTACCTGTGTCCACCGCCTGTTTTGATTGTCTGCTGCTGATTACTGTCCTCTGCTTTCTGCCGGAGCCGGAGCGGGCCTTAAGTGAGGTGAGACGGGTGCTGCGGCCGGGCGGACATCTCGTTTTGGCTTTTATTGACCGCCAGAGTCCCATAGGCCGGGAGATGAACCGCCACCGCGAGAAGAGCAACTTTTATCGGCGGGCCTGTTTTTACAGTATTGATGAGGTATTGGTTCTGCTCAAAGGGGCGGGATTCAAGGACTTTTCCTGTTGCCAGACTGTTTTTCGTCCCCTGGCGGCCATAGATGCCGGGGAGGAGGTAAGGGCGGGCTGCGGTGAGGGTGCCTTTGTGGTGGTCAGAGCGCTTAGCCGCTCTCGGTAACGGGCTTTGATCTATAACCATTTGACTTTACTGAATTTGCAGCCAAGCTTGGCATGAGGGACTCGTGGCAAATCCGACTTTTTGCGAGTTCAACCGGTTATGGTGAATCCTTAAAACAGCACAAGAGGAGAGATTATGGAAAAAATATTTGAAATTCCGGGGAATATCCTGCTTGATCAGCTGGCCCAGGGGAAAAAACTTGTAATTAGTGATAATGATCTGCTTGCCATCAGGCTGAGAGTCCAGGTGCTTTTCCCGGACAGCGAAGTGGTGAAAAAAAATCCTTTATGGCTGGCGACCAGCGCGGAACTGGCTAAAAACGGCAAGAAGGTATTCTGGCTGTTAACTGGCGGCCTGATGGAGTCAAATGTTGACATTCCTCATGGAAAAGAGCTGGGCGATGTGCCTGTAAAATTAGGTTTTAAAGCGCACAGCCTTCTTGATTATCATTCATTTCAGCCCTATACCATAGAATTCCCGGATACAATAGAGTCGGTGCTTGAGAATCTTACGGTGGAACTGCCTTTGGATGCAGAAAGAGCCGACAGGCTTCTGCCGGGTGCCAATTTTCAGTTGATCGGTAAGGCTGATGCCGGATTTTCAGCAGGCCTCCGTTATACCAGGGGGTTGAACAGCGTGGCTTTGGCGGCAGAGGGCGGGGTGGATGGAGAATTCGCTTTACGGATCAGCCGGGGCGAAAAAAATATGGTAACCGTTTCCATCTCGCAGGTACTGGGACGCTCGATAAACAGTGTCGGCACAGTATCATTGGGCTGGATGATAGGTACGGGAGAGGTGTTGGATCATAAGTGGTTTCATAAGGGCAGGTCGTTGTTGAACAGTATGGATCTCGATTATATCACCGGTTCTCTTGCTGGTTGGGACTCTAACGTAAAACTTGGTGATTATCTTGCCGGGAAAGGCCGGAAAACGCTTGAGAAGTTTTTGAAAAATTATAGCTCCTTCTATGCCTCTCTGGGATATATGACCAGCCAGAACACTAAGAATCTGGTTAAGTTTATAATTGATCTTGGCACGGATTCCGGGCGTAAAGCATATGACTGTCTCTGTCATTTTGATGAAAAAACGGCTGCGGCTCTGGCAAAAGATGCCGGCTGCGGCGTTGAACGAATTGAACTGCAGGACAGCACTGATATTGACAAAACTTCAGCGGAAGCTGGTTTCCCTGGTAAGAAGGTGCTTTTATCACATACGCTTCGTTCTGTTCGTGAAGGCTTTCTGGCCTATGACAACCATATCCAGGTTATGGAACTGCTGGTGCGCAACAAAAAGACGGTCTTTTTTAACAATAATCAGGAAATTACCTGGGAGGGATTTGAAGTTCAGGTAGATGATCAGAACAGGGGGAGAAATTACTGGCGCTTCTTCTTTAAGCGTCAGGACGCCGTAACCGGTGTGGAAGAGATCGTGCGATTTTCCCGTTTCGCCGCGCTGCTTGGTGATATGCCTGCCATTGCCGCTGATGATATAAATCGGCAGTCATGGTTTACTCAATTATTTACCACAAAGGACAATACCGATTTTGAGGTGGATGTCTATTTTACTGAGGCTGGTCTCCGCAAGCTGGTGCATGCCACTAAAAATGATATTCGGCGGGCAGTGTTCCAATGTGCCGAGACTATGGGTAATATCAGCCCCGGTGTTATGGTTGAGGACAGGAATGTGCGTAAGCTCTTGCATGATTATCTGCAGCTGGAGCTGGAATACAATGATGATGAAGCCAGGGGAAAGATTATTGAGAGTTACAAAGAAATTAATGACCGCGGCCGGCAGGAAATACGGGCGGACGCCTTAACTTTGAGAAAGGCGGCAACTTTTGTTAATTATGTCTCGATGATGCGCAGGCAGGATATTTCGGAGTGGAATGATATCTTTCTCCGGCTGGGTAAAGAAATTGGTAATGACTTTATGGTGATTATCGCCGCTGTCTGTAAATTGGTCGGTAAGGATGATACCTTTGTGTCATCTCTTGAAATCAAACGGCAGGACAGTGGCGTTGTGTTGTTAAAGGCCGGCGAAGACGGCAAGATAATTACCGGAGAGCAAATGTTTAATGATGCGCAAAAAGCGGTTATCGGCGCTAAGGCGTAGTCACCCGCCTACGTCCGTTCCCGGCCTTGGGGAATGGACAGGGTGCTTTCAGGGGGCTTGGGCATATTTTCTGTTATCAAAGGCGGCCTTTAACAGCCGGAAAACTTCCCTCTGGTGTGAGGGCTTGCGGTTGACGGCGTATCGTATGGCCGCCTTGTTTACGGCCTGCCGGTCAAGGCCCGGCAGTTCTTCTTCGAGACCATCAAGGAGCCTGACCGACCAGTTCTCATCTATTGGCACCTCCTCCTGCTGAGCATCCTGCCGGGCCTGAATAGCGGCGCTGATTATCTCGTCACGCCAGTGCTCTAAGCGGTGGAAGGCCTGGGTCTGCTGTAGACGTGAGCCCTTGCGCTCGGTGAGAAAGGTCAGGAGCGGGGCGCTGTCTATGGCCCGCAATTGTTTACTGATGTATTTAATCTGTCGTTTACGAGCTCCGGCCTTGAGAGCGGCGGTATCCCTGATGTCTTTTTTAAGAAAATCATCCACCGGCAGAGCGCTGATCTCCGCGCCCCGTAATTTGATTAATTCCAGGGTAAGCTGCTCAAAGCTCTTGGCCCGGCGCTTCTTTTCCGATCTGCTTATCTGTTCCATATTTTTCGTTTTTTTAAGGGATAAAAACTGTCAGGGACGTCTTTACACCCTCTTTCCTGTTTGCGCTCTCCTATGCCGCCCGCATAGAATTAAATATAAAAAAATATGCAAAAAAACGTCCTTTGCCTTATTTTTTACAGCTTTTTTTGGGATGTCCTCATATAATCAATTCGTTACGCCTCATCTTAGTGTTTAATGATAATTTCTTCAATTAGCAAAGGATATAATTATGAATTTGGCAAATTTCGACGTTTTTGACGTTAATCAACCCACAAAACTTCATTTTGGCTGCGGGGTTATTAGTAATCTGGCCGCTGTTATCAAGGATTGCGGCGGCAGCAGGGTCTTTGTGGTGGCCGATCCCGGCCTGCGGCAGGCGGGGGTTCTTGATGCTGTTGTTAAACCCCTCGCGGATGCCGGTCTGCCCTATGAACTATACACCGATATTACCCCTGAGCCGGGTTTGACCCTGGCCGACAAGGGGGCAGAGCTGGCGAGGGCTGCCGGTTCCGACTGTCTGGTGGGGGTGGGCGGCGGTTCGGCCATGGATGTGGCCAAGGCCGTCAGCATTCTGCTTACCAACGGCGGTAAGGCCGAGGATTATCTGGGTCTGGGGAAGATCGGCAAACCGGGGCTCCCTAAAATTATGGTGCCCACCACGGCCGGTACCGGCGCTGAGGTCAGCTTTACCGCTGTCTTTATTAATGAAAGAACCAAGTCCAAGGGCGGCATGAACGGTGATCCCCTTTATCCAGAGGCCGCGCTCCTTGATCCGGAACTTACCATCTCACTGCCTCCCAAGATAACGGCCTCCACCGGCATAGACGCCTTCACCCACGCCATTGAGGCCTTTGTCTCCAATCAGGCCAACGGGATGTCGGATATGTACGCCACGCGGGCCCTGGAGCTGATAAGCGCCAACCTTGGCAAGGCCTATGCCAATGGCGGTAATATCGAGGCCCGTTATAATATGCTCCTTGGCAGTCTGCTGGCCGGTAAGGCTCTGGCCATCGCCGGGGTGGGACTGGTACACGCCATGGCCTATCCTCTGGGCGGTATGTTCGGCATCCCCCACGGCCTGGCCAATGCCGTATTATTACCCTACGTCTTGAATTATAATCTCATCGGCGCGCCGGGGAAATACGCCGTTGTCGCTGAGATTATGGGCTGTGAGGTGGAGAATAAGAGTGACCGGGAGGCGGCGAACAGCGTTGTGGAGGCCGTTTATAATCTTAATATGGATATTGGTATCCCCGCCACCTTAACGGAGCTTAAAATCCCCGCCGACCAGATTCCTGAGATGGCCAAAATTGCCCTGACGGTGACCAGACCGGTGGAGAATAATCCCCGGCAGCCCGCGGTTGATGATGTGATTGCCGTTTATCAAAGCGCCATGCAGGGCTGGGAGTGTTGAGCCGGGATAAATGGTAAGCGCTCCATGAACACCACCCTGCGCACGTTCCAACCCCCCGCGATATACCGATGTAGTCGCGGGGGTTGAACGTGCACAGGGCGGCGCCCCTGAAACGCTTACCGTTAGGGGGGTATATGAAGTTGAGTGTGGTTAATTGATCGTTTACGTGGAATTCAATCAGCAAATTAACAGAGTAGAGGTTTAATATGCCGGGTTTTGAGGTTTTTGGAGAGGAGGAGAAACGGCAGGCCATGGATGTCTTTGACACCGGGGTGCTGTTTCGTTATGAATTTGCCGAGCAGCGGCGGGGTATTTATAAGGTACGGGAATTTGAAGAGGCCTTTGCCGGCTATTGCGGGGTTCGTTACGCCCAGGCCGTAACCTCGGGCACCGCCGCCCTCAAGGTGGCCATGGCCGCCATGGGCATCGGGCCGGGTGATGAGGTTATAACCCAGGGTTTCACCTTTGTGGCGACCTGGGAGGCGGTCTTTGATGTCGGCGCCCTGCCGGTTTTCGCCGAGATTGATGATACCCTGAATATGGATCCCCTTGATCTGGAAAAAAAGATAACCGAACGGACTAAATTGATTATCCCGGTGCATATGATGGGTTCAGCGGCCCGGATGCGGGAAATCAAGGCGGTGGCCGACAGACATTCTATTCCGGTTCTGGAGGATACCGCCCAGGCGCCGGGGGCCTCTCTGAACGGCAGTAAGTTAGGTTCCATGGGCCGTTGCGGTACGTTTTCCTTTGATCCGGTGAAGACTATAACCACCGGTGAGGGTGGCATGATTAT
>DRPV01000044.1 GCA_011330685.1 Desulfobacterales bacterium | reverse complement strand
GCCATGGCTTTTATTGCAGAGGCCCTCATTAAATATTACATCGCACCGCGGTAAAATAAAATTTTTCCCCGGTGGAAGATGTGACTGTAACTACAATAAGTTTGCTGTCTGATGTATTACTTAAAGCAGGGGTATTATGATCTATAGAGGCCGTGGTGCTGGCAATATAGCGAACCTGCACACTACGTTGATAACCGGTCAGGGTAAAAGAATTATTATCCTGATCATGAAAAACCCCCGTTGTCTCGGCATAACCATTATAATCATCAACATCGTTAAACAATTGCCGGGATGTCTCCCCCGTATCAGGGCCTAAAGCGGTATAGGCTGTTGCCGCCGGCGCGCCTGGAACACGGGTAGACTCGGCAGTTTGAAGGGGGCCGCCGCCGGCAGTAGTGTTGTTATCCCATTTTTTTGCCGTAATTTCGTCCATGAGAGACTGCCCCAGGTTAACAGCCCTGATACGAATCAGGGGATCAGGGCTGTTACTTATTGAGCTGAAAAAGGGCAGGAGAATCATAAATGAAAAGCCGAGGATGACGATGGTCATTACCAACTCGATCAAGGTAAACCCGGACTGGCTGATATGGTTTGTCGGTTTATGGGGCAGCATCAAATATCGTCTATTTTTTCCTGTACCAGAGCCTGGTATCTGAACCTGATATTCCAAGAATCATATCTTTCAAATTCTTGCCGCATTGAATACAATATCCAGGATAGTTATTTATATCATAGCTGCCGGAATTGACAATTTCAGGCGCGAGGTGGGATAATAAGGCTTTTTGCAACAAATTTGTTTCTTTTAGAGGGGCGAATCGGTATGTTTCATGGGTGAAGCCGTAACGTTCGTCAAAAATTAACAGCTCTATTTTATTAACTTTTTCCATGGCTGAAAAATGGGCGTATTGAGATTTTTTCGCTTCAACCTCCGCTTTTTTTATCCAAAGCCAAAGAGAGGCGTTTGTCACCTCAAGGCCATGTTTATGCAGCATCATGTAAGACCATAAGGAATAATGCTCCAACTCTATATAGCGCAGACTGGCAGGGCCGTTGTTGCTTTTTACGGTACAGCGGATTAATTTCTGACTGTTCTGGGGAGAGGTTGACAAATCCATTAAGTTTTTCTCGTCTGTTAAAACTTGTAAATAATTAAGCGGGTTAGTACTTGTTTTTTTAATGGCCGAAAGCCCGCGGCTCAATCAGAGAACAGCACAAACCCTGCAAAGCATAACGGGCATTTTCAGTAGTTTACCATAAAATGTCAGTAATGTCCGGTTAAGAAATTGTGGCTATAATTGTAACCGTTCACCTGCACCCCATCTTCGTCCGTTTCGTCCCCCTCACGTACAACGGGTACGCTTCGGAGGCCGAAACGAACGAACCTGGGGCACATCCGGAGTCTTCGCTTTCCTGAACGGTTACAGTTTACGAGTTGAGGGTAATTCGTTGCCTCTGCTGAACGGTTACCTATAATTAATGGCTGAACCAGGTAATCAAAGCCCTCATCCCGGCATAACAAAAAATATATAACACGGCAATCTGCAAACTAATATGGCTATTGGAACCCCTAAACAGTTTAAGGGCATTTTTTTTAAATCTTCAGCAGGATTCTCTCTCGTTGAACTTATTTTGATTATTGTGCTGCTTGGAATTCTATCGGCTGCCGCCTACATCAAGTGGCCTACAGGGCTGAATAACAGGGCTGCCGAACTTGAGTTGATGCGGGTAATACGTTACACTCAGCACGTGGCAATGACCAGGGTCTATGATCCGAATAATATAATAAGGCTGAAAATCAACGCTGACAAATACACCATAACAGATGGCACGACAGCTGTTTCAGCAGAATTTAACAATCAATACCTGCTTGGTGACTCCACTATTACCCTTACCGGAATAACCCTTTATTATAACGGCCTTGGAGAACCGGTAAACAGCAGCGGTGTAGTTTTAAATTCCATTACCTCCCCTTCTTTTACAGTGAACGGCACCTCGTATCTAACAGTATGTCCACAAACCGGCTATGTCCTGGAAGGATCGACATGTCCATGAAATCAACACAGAATACGTCTAAGCACTCGCAGGGCTTTACCCTTATCGAGTTAATAATCATCATTGTGATCCTTGGTATCTTCGGAACTATGGGAGCCGATTTTATCAGCAGAGCTTTTAAAGGTTTTCAAGCGGCCAACAGTAGAATAGAGATATTCGAAGAGGGCAAAGCGGCTATGACCAGGATGGAACGAGAGATAAACAACGCCATTCCCAATGCTGTTACAACAGTATCCGGCGGCCAGGAGCTGAGAATCGGAGAGATCAATGACAGCATCATGGTCTCCGGCAATGTCACCGGTCATTATATAGAGTCTCCACCAACCAATAAAATTACCGATGAAACAGGGGGGCTTCAGGCAGGTGCTATCGTATCCATCAACAACACAGAATGGGACACTTTTGCCAGCCCTGTTATACTTGACCGGCGGCTTTATAAGGTAATCGCCAAGACCGGTAAAGAAATGACCCTGGATCGTACTATACCGCCGGATTCCCGTTCACCAAGCAAGCGGTTTTACGCGGTTGATAAAGCGATAAGATATTACTATGATTCAGGTTCAGCCCAGTTAAGACGCTCTGAAATTACCATTAACGCGACAAACACAGCCCTTGATGATACGGCCTTTACGTCGGTACCAGGCTACCCGCTGGCTGCCAATGTCTCTAATCTGACCTTTCATTATACACCGGGAACACCGTCACGTAACTCGGTGGTCACGGTAAGTTTTAAAATTACCAAGAATAACGAGAGTATCTTGTTTAACAAGGATATTCATGTTAGAAATACCCCATAGTCTGCCCAAATAAGGGACAGAAGGGACAGAAAATTTTTCATCATAAAACGCGCGAAAGTCCCTCTTTATGGAGAAGAAAAACGTAATCTCCCGGCATAAAATCACCAATTAGATTCCTCTCTCAGATATCTACTGATCTAAAACCTCTCGAACCTTGAGACGCAATTCTCGAGGAGAAACAGGTTTAGCGATAAAGTTAAAGTTGTCTTGCACAATGCCTTTGTCTATGATGATATCTGCCGTATAACCACTCATAAACAGTACCTTAACAGTAGGCCTTATCTGTAGAATCGAATTACAGGCATCTTTACCGCTTTTCCCAGGCATAACCACATCAAAAAGCAGGAGATCAATATCATCACCATAGTCGGAGAATTTGCGAACAGCATCCTCGCCGTCCACCGCGGCTATGACTCTATAGCCCGCCTGTTTAAGTACCAGAGTTAACAATTTTCGGGCTTCAGTATTGTCCTCGGCAAGAAGAATGGTTTCAGTTCCCTTTAAGGCCGGAGCGGCAGCTTTAGGCTCTGCCGGAATTTGGCCTTCCCGCGAGGCCGGCAAAGGCAGATAGATTTTAAAGGTTGTACCAATGCCAGTCTCACTATATACGGTAATCTGCCCCTTATGCTGTTTGATGATCCCATAGACGATGGAAAGCCCCAGACCTGTCCCCTTGCCAACGACCTTAGTCGTAAAAAATGGCTCGAAGATCATCTGTCTGGTCTCCTCATCTATGCCATTACCAGTATCACTCAGCGATATCAGAGCGTAAGCCCCAGGCTCTTCCAGTTCATGAAGAGCGGCATCATGCTTGTCTAATTCTACAACGCTGACCCCAATGGACAATATTCCACCCTGGGGCATGGCATCCCTGGCATTGGTACAGAGATTCATGAGTACCTGCTCAATCTGACCGGGATCAACCATAACAAATATTTTTCGGGTACTGTAATTGATCTTGATGGTTATATCTTCACCAATGAGCCTCAACATCAGTTTGTGTACGCCGTCAATCAAACTATTCAGCTCAGTCTTTTTCGGGCTGAGCCTCTGTTTTCGACTAAAGGCAAGAATCTGACGAGTCAGATCAGCGGCCCGTTCTGCCGAGCTGAGAATGGGATCAATCAGGGGTTTAAGTTCACTTTTTTCACCCACCATCTCCGACAGCAAATCACCATAGCCCATGATGGCAGTGAGAATATTATTAAAATCATGGGCAATCCCCCCCGCGAGATGACCGACAGCCTCCATCTTCTGAGACTGTCGGAGCTGGGCCTCAAGACGTTTCCGGTCAGCGATGCCGTGCCACTCGCGGATTGCCCGTTCCGATATTCTGGCCATCTCCGCCATCATGTCCGGAGATTTAACCACATAATCCAAGGCCCCCAGCCGCATCGCCTCCACCGCCCAGGCCTCATTACCAAAGCTGGTCATGATGACGACAGGATACAGAACAGCCCCGTCCTCACCCCGGCTGATCATGGAAATACCGTCACCGTCGGGCAGTTTCCAGTCTGAGATAACCAGATCAGGTTTCCGGCCTTTAACCTTCTTCAGCCCTTCGGCCAGAGTTCTGGCCCTCTCAAGCTGGTACATTTTACCGCTTTCTGCCTGACGGTCAAAACCACGTTTAATAAGTTCAAAATGGTCGTCTTCATCTTCAACAACCAGCACTCGCGTAACATTCATATACTTACCATACGGATAATGAATTAGAGCCCGTAAAAAAACATGGTCAATCCTGTTATCTTATATTCAGGCCTCCTTGACCGCTTCGTAATCATAGAATCCTCACTGTGTCCCCGGTAATTCCCAAGCGCTGAAAGGATGTTTGTTCCAGCCCAGCCAATAAAAACCAAGATCCCGCATCAGCATGGTAAATTGCTGAAAATCAATGGGCTTCACAAGATAACTGTTAGCGTAGTATTTATAGACCTTGCGGATATCCTTTTCCGACTCAGACGAGGTAAGCACGACCACGGGAATCGTTTTGAGTTTGTCATCTGTTTTAATTGCCTTCAGCACCTCGATACCGTCAACTTTCGGCAGCCGCAAATCTAAAAGAATCAGGTGAGGAGATAGACGGGAGGTATTATCAGTATAAGCCCCGCGCTGAAAAAGATAATCCAGGGCCTCCTCACCATCCTTAACCCAGTATATCTTGTTGGCTACCTGATTCTCCCTGAAACTTCTCTGAATCAACTCGGCATGGTCCTCATTGTCTTCAACCAGCAGAATGTTCAATGACTCTCCAGACATATTTAATCCTCCAGTGCGCTTTGTTGCTGCGGCAGCGTAAAATAAAAGGTGGAACCATTACCATGGCCTGACGACTCAACCCAGATCTTACCGCCATGTAAGTCAACTATCCTTTTAACCAGAGCCAGGCCTATACCGGTTCCATCGGAATGCGGATCCAGCTTCTCAAATAAACCGAAAATTTTGCCGTAAAATTTCGGTTCTATGCCAATGCCGTTATCCTTGACAAAATAGGCGCATTGGCCATCAGCCAAAACTTTGCTGCCCACCTCAACCCGTGGCTCAGCCTGGCTGCCGCTATACTTTATAGCGTTTTCAATGAGATTCTGCATAACCTCCCTGATGCGGTGGCAATCAACAAAGACTGGCGGCATATTCGCTTCCACTGTAACAACCGCGTTTTTTGCCTTGATAAAAGCCGCCAGATCCTCAATGGCCTCGTTAGCCGCCTCCGTCATGGATAATTCGGCCGACGGATTAACCAGCCGCCCGATTCTGGACAATTCCAACACGTCATCGAGAAGAACCTGCATCTTGTCGGCAGCCTTGGCTATGCGCTTGACATCGGACTCCATACGCTCAAAATCACCGCTTCTGGCATCGGAGACCAACGAACCGAGAAAACCTTTGATAGTGATAATGGGACTTTTTAAGTCATGGGAGATGGCATAGGTAAAATTCTCCAGCTCGGCGTTTTTTTGCTCAAGCACCTGCTCCGACTTTTTACGTTTGGTTATATCGGTGGCAATCTCCATACGAACGACGCGGCCGTCTATCCAGCGAATTGCCCGATCACGAATGTCATACCAGCAGTCGTTTTGGGTATTCTGAAATTCCCAGCGGTAAACACCCGTCGGATTGCCTTCGGCATCCACAAGCCGCTGATTGGTGCAGAAGCTGCACGGGCCGGTTTGATCTTTCTGGATGGTTTGCCAGCATATTTGACCGACACCTGAACCAATGAGACCTAAGGCGTCTCTGGCATATTTATTAAGAAACATTAACTCATGGGTTTGCATGTCAGCGACATAGACCACAGCGTCTAAACCGTCCAGCACCGTCATAAGCCTCTCATGTGACTCGGCAAGTTTCTTTTGAACCTCTTCACGTTCTAATATTTCATTGGCAAGCTGACTGGATTTTCGAATGAGCTTATGATGCGAAACCCGCAAATTTTCGAGCGTCTGGTTGAGGGCGGCAAAACTATTACCCGCCTGCTCCCTGAGTTGACAACGCAACAGCAGAACCGGCTCTTTCTCATCCGGGCTGATAAGCAGACGGTAACCATGGCAGTAGCAGTCTACCTCACGGCCGGGTATAGCAGTCCGCCAGCGTAAGCCCCCCGGCACTGGTTCTCTACTTTGCAGACAACGCTTCAGATAATGACCAACCGTCCCTGCCGGGGTAGCCGTTAACTCAGTAATGTTCCGGCCAGCCAGCAAATCCCCACCCTGCCCCAGCATCTGAGCGGCCGCGGCATTAGAGCGTAAGATTATACCGGTTGGCGATATAAGGAAACAGGCATGAGCAAATAATCTGGTAAATTCATCAAAGCATTGTCGTAACATCCTAATCCACCCTAAAATATTCTCTGCCTTCAGCGGCCTCTGACTCAGCAGTAGAAGTAAGGTAGATAATCACCCGGCAGCAGCCATCACCATGAGCAATGCTCTTTTCAATCACGACCTTGGCATAACCAAGATTTTCCGAGCTTATAAGGCCAAAGACATTAGAGGTCATCATACACATGGATGAGCGGTTCAAAACCTTGTCACCAAAAGGACAGGCCGTATTGGTCAGTACAATTCGAGATTCATTCAGCTCCGTAATCGTAAATTCCCCTTGAATACGGGCCTTAAAATCGACCAGAACCGCGGCAAGTTGCTCTAAAGTGAGCCGAGAAACGCCAAGCTCTTCCTTATACAGGGCATTGGCCCAATCACCAATATTTTTCCCCACCAGACTTATATAACCGGCCGCCTCATTATAACCGACAATTTCTTCAAGCACTCCGGCCAGCTCCCGGATGAGGGTACGCAAAAAAAGATCGCGTTCCAGCGGCATACGCAAATCACTGATTAACAACGGTGCATCACTCACATAATCTCCTTGAAGGGCCGGGGTAGATCGAACCCCCGGCGTAACTTATTCAGTGTCTGAAGGCTTGAGCATAAATATTACATCTCATTATCAACGGCGCAAGCTAACTATGTCAAGTTGAAAAGACATAAGCCAATAAGCCAATGGGAGAAAAATCAAACAATAGCCGAAAGAGTTTTCATTACCAAAATAAATCTATTCTTTCACCCTGCCCTAAGCTTAGACGACACTCCTACATAATTCTCCAATTTACTACACTTTTGTCATCATCATGACAAAAATCAAGTATGAGCCCTCCCACAGGCATAGAGCACTATTCATTGCGACGCGCACCACAACCAATTAGAATCATTAAGTATTTTTTTATTAAACCAATTTGGCACGCTCCTTGCCTTTACACTATTCATCCAGCGGCCGCTAAAACTTAAAAAAATTGACGGCTAATTAATGTGGATCATTTACAGGGTGGTTCAGGGTGAACCATTCCTGAGCAGTTCAAAAAACAAAAAGTTTAATGGAGGTAAACCATGGCAAAAGAGATGAGGAAGATTGCAATTTACGGCAAGGGCGGTATCGGGAAATCCACTACTACCCAGAACACGGTAGCGGGGCTGGTGGAATATGGCAAGAAGGTGATGATAGTTGGCTGTGACCCCAAGGCAGACTCCACCCGCCTGATGTTAGGCGGCCTGGCCCAGAAATCGGTACTTGATACCAT
Organism: Desulfobacterales bacterium; assembly: GCA_011330685.1. Taxonomy (GTDB): domain Bacteria; phylum Desulfobacterota; class Desulfobulbia; order Desulfobulbales; family VMSU01; genus JAADIV01. Next base: position 5,017 of record DRPV01000044.1, on the reverse strand, counting down.
GCGTGAGGAAGGCGAGGACGTGGAGCTGGATGACGTATTGAAGCCTGGTTACGGCGGAGTTATGTGCGTTGAATCCGGCGGCCCGGAGCCGGGAGTTGGCTGTGCCGGCCGCGGTATCATTACCGCCATTAATCTCCTGGAGTCCCTGGGGGCCTACGAGGAGCAGCACGACCTGGACTACGCCTTTTATGACGTTCTGGGTGATGTAGTCTGCGGCGGTTTTGCCATGCCTATGCGCGAAGGTAAAGCCAAGGAGATATATATCGTAGTCTCTGGTGAGATGATGGCCATGTACGCCGCCAATAATATTTCCAAGGGTATTGTCAAGTTTGCCGAATCCGGCGGTATCCGCTTAGGCGGCCTGATATGTAACTCACGCGCCGTTGACCGGGAGCAGGATCTGATCAGTAATTTTGCCAAGGAACTTGGTACCCAGATGATCTATTTCGTTCCCCGTGACAATATGGTGCAGAAAGCGGAAATTCACCGCCAGACCGTTATTGAATTCGCGCCGGATGCCGCCCAGGCCGAGCATTACCGCAACCTGTCCAAGGCTATTGATGGTAACAAAATGCAAGTCATCCCCAAGCCCATGCCCATTGAGCGGCTTGAAGAGCTGTTGATGGATTATGGTCTCTTTGACTGATTTTTGAGACATAAAGGCACATACAAAAACAAAAGAACCGCCGATTAGAAAAATTAAGGAGAAAGAATAATGCTAATGATTCGTGCGATAATCAGACCGGAAAAAACCGATGAAGTTAAGGCCGCCCTCCTTGAGGCCGGTTATCCCGCAGTTACCAAGATGGAGGTTTACGGCCGCGGCAAGCAGCGCGGCCTGAAGGTAGGCAATGTAACCTATGACGAGCTGCCCAAGGAGATGCTGATGGTGGTAGCAGCCGATTTTGAAAAGGATCTTATTCTGCGTACTATTCTGGATAGCGCCAGAACCGGCGAAAAAGGCTCTTACGGTGATGGTAAGATTTTTATCACGCCGGTAGAGGAGGTTTACACCGTAAGTTCCGGAACCAAGGAGGCCTGAACATGAAAGAGGTTATGGCAATTTTACGAATGAACAAAATTAATGCTACCAAAGCGGCTCTTGTGGCAGCGGGATTTCCATCTTTTACCGCCAGCAGAGTTATGGGCCGGGGCCGCAAGGCCCTTGATGAGGATATGGTTAAAGCCATGAATGATGACGGCCCGCTTGAGAGCTCCGAGGTTCTGCCGCTTCTGGCGCATGGGCCCCGGCTGCTTCCCAAACGCATGATCAGCCTTATAGTGCCGGACGACAAAGTCGCCACTGTAGTAGAAACGGTCATTAACAGCAATAGTACAAAGAACCCCGGTGACGGCAAGATTTTTGTTATGCCAATCGACGATGTGTGCCGGGTTCGCACCGGAGAGACCGGTAATGCTGCCATTGACGAAATGACTGGAAAATAGTGCAAGCGTATGACTAAATCATACGCGGAGGAGAAAAAAACATGAGCCAGACAGCAACAACATTAAAAAACGAGAACCTGGTCGAGGAGATTGTGACCAGGTATCCGCCGAAAGTCGCCCGTAAACGGCGCAAGCATATGGTGCCCGTAAAACCGGGCACCGAACAGACAATAGCAGCTAACGCCAGAACTGTACCTGGTATCATCACCCAGCGCGGCTGCGCCTACGCCGGCTGTAAGGGTGTTGTTCTGGGGCCGATAGTCGATATGGTTCATATTGTCCACGGCCCCATCGGCTGCTCCTTTTACGCCTGGGGCACCCGGAGAAATCAAGGAAAGGCCCGCAAAGGCGGCCAGAACTTTTTAGAGTATTCTTTTTCCACTGACATGCAGCCGGATAACATTATATTCGGCGGCGAAAAAAAATTACGCAAAGCCATTGAGGAGGCCTATGAACTCTTCAAACCCAAGGCCATGTCGCTGCACGCCACCTGCCCGGCCGGACTCATCGGCGATGATGTTATCGGCGTCGGCCGGGAGATGACTGAAAAACTGGGTATACCCATAATCGGCTTTGCCTGTGAAGGATATAAGGGAGTCAGTCAGTCAGCGGGTCATCATCTCGCCAATAATGGTTTATTTGAGCACGTGGTAGGCCGCGATGACAAGAAAGCCGGTAAATTCGCCATCAACATGCTGGGAGAATACAATATCGGCGGCGATGCCTGGGAGATTGAACGTATCTTTGAAAAATGCGGTATCGACATAATTTCCACCTTCAGCGGCAACGGTTCCTTTGACGAGATTGCCCAGGCCCATAACGCCCAGCTCAACATTATCCAGTGCCACCGTTCCATCAACTATATGGCCGAAATGTTAGAGGATAAATTCGGTATTCCATGGTTGAAGGTCAATGTAATCGGCCTGAAGTCAACCTCCAAGAGTCTGCGCAAGATTGGTGAATTTTTCGATGATGCCAAACTGAGCGCCCGCATCGAAGAGGTAATCGCTGAAGAAGAAGCAGCGGCGGAAAAAGAGCTGGCGGAAATCCGTGAGCGGCTGCAGGGTAAAACCGCCATGCTCTTCACCGGTGGTTCCAGAGCTCATCATTATCAGGCCCTGTTCAAAGACCTCGGCATGAAAACAGTGGTAGCCGGCGAGGAATTTGCCCACCGTGACGATTATGAAGGACGCAAGGTTATTCCCACCATCAAGATAGACGCCGACAGCCGGAACATTACCGAACTGAAGGCGGAACGGGATCCAGAGCGTTACCATCCCCCCAAGTCGGAAGAGGAAATCGCCCGTTTAAAAGAAGAAGGAAAACTCAGTGAGTATGAGGGCATGCTGCCCGACATGGTGGAGAATTCTATTCTGGTAGATGATATAACTCATCTTGAGCAGGAAATGATGATAGCCTCCTATAATCCGGACATCGTCTGCTCCGGAGTAAAGGATAAATACATCTTTGAAAAGATGGGTATCCCCTCCAAGCAGCTCCATAATTACGACTACAGCGGCCCCTTCGCGGGCTACCACGGGGCGGTTAATTTTGCCCGCGATATCGACATGCGGGTTAACAATCCGGTCTGGAAAATGATCCAGCCCCCCTGGCAGAAACGGCCGATGATCAAGGCCGAAATGATGGTGGAAACCGAAAAGGAAATCCGGGCTTAGCCCCGGTATTAATAAAGAAGGAGATTTATCATGTTAGACCAAACCCCAAAAAAGGTGGTGGAGCGTGAGGCCCTGCGGATTAATCCGGCCAAGACCTGCCAGCCCATCGGTGCCATGTATGCCTCACTGGGTATTCATGGCTGCCTGCCGCACAGTCACGGCAGCCAGGGCTGCTGCGCCTATCATCGCAGCCACCTGACCAGACATTATAAAGAACCGGTTATGGCTGCTACCAGTTCATTTACCGAAGGCGCGGCCGTATTTGGCGGCGGCGCCAACCTGCGCCAGGCCGTTAACAACATCTTCCATGTCTATAACCCGGACATAATTGCCGTTCATACTACCTGCCTTTCCGAGACCATTGGTGATGATATTCCGTCATTGGTCAATCAGGCCAGAGAAGACGGCTTAATTCCGGAAGGCAAGCTGGTTATTCACACCAACACCCCGAGCTATGAGGGCTCCCATGTTACCGGTTTCAGCAATATGTGCCGTTCCATGGTCTCGTATCTCACCAAAAGCAGCGGCGAAAAAAAGAATCAGCTGAACATACTGCCAGGTTTTGTTGAACCTTCCGACATGCGCGAAATCAAGAATATCCTTAAAGAGATAGGAGTCCCGGCGGTGGTTTTTCCAGACACCTCGGATGTCCTTGATGTACCGCAGACCGGTAAATTTGATATGTACCCCAAAGGCGGAGTAACTATTGCCGAGATGAACAGCACCGGCGACAGCCAGAAAACTCTGGCCCTGGGGGCCTTCGCCTCTGAAGATGCCGCCAAGATGCTGCAGACCAAGGCCGAGGTACCTTACGAGGTGCTGGATCTGCCCATCGGCCTGTCTGCCACCGACCGCTTTATCGAGGCCATAGTTGAATTGACCGGCAGTGAACCGCCGGCCTCAATCACCGATAACCGCGGCCGCCTGCTGGATATGATGCTGGATTATCAGCAATATCTCTATGGCAAAAAGGTGGCTATTGCCGGTGACCCGGATCACGTCATTGCCATGACCGAGTTTGTGGTTTCCATGGGCATGATCCCGACCTATGTTATAACCGGAACTCCAGGTAAAAAATTCGTCCTGCGGATCAAGGGCATTTTAAAGGATATCAATCCCACGGCCAAGATTAAGGCGGCGGCAGACTTCTTTGAACTGCACCAATGGATGAAAAATGAGCCGGTGGATCTCTTAATCAGCAATACCTACGGTAAATATATTGCCAGAGCCGAGGATGTACCCTTTGTCCGTTTCGGTTTCCCCATCCTGGATCGGGTGGGACACAGTTATTTCCCGACAGTGGGTTATGTCGGTGGTATGCGCCTGGTTGAGAAAATTACCGGGGTAATTATGGATCGTAAGGATCGTGATGACCCTGAGGAGGTCTTTGAGCTGGTAATGTAATTTTCAGGAAACAGAAAGCAGGAAACAGGAGACAGGATGGCGGGATGATAGTGTCCAAGGCCTCTGTCTCCTAATTTAAAAATGGAGAAATTATGCTTGTTCAAATAGAGGATTGGCGGGAATATATAAGCGATGGCGGCAAATTTCTGCATACAGCTGTTAACGCCGCCCAAAAAAGGCCGGAGGTCTTTACCCCGGAGATTTTATACAACCTCACGGCCATGGCCATCGAGAAATTCTGCATGGGTTATCTTATGTATCATGGCGACCTGGCCGATAACCACACCATGGCTGATCTCGCCGAGGCCGTTGAACGTCATGCAGGGCCCCAGCCGGAGCTTACCAAAAAGCTCCTTTTTCTCGATTCTTTCCAGGAAATATGTGACCTGAGTACCTATAAACGCCGCCCGCCCAATAAGGCAGAAATCGCTCAAATTCTATCAATCGGCCGGGAGGTCAACGACTTTGTATCTTCTAAAATTGAGCTGCCG
>DRPV01000043.1 GCA_011330685.1 Desulfobacterales bacterium | reverse complement strand
TCCACGGCAGTACTCTCCTGAACGGATTGTACATCCATATAGCGATTTCTCCCCAAAAAAATTAATTGTTTCTAGAATTGCAGGAGATAATGGCCGGTGACGATCAAGCTCACGCTTCTTTCCAAGAATGCTATTGAGTAATTTTTTATTCATCGTATCGGCTCATGAATTTTATTCGTTTGCCGATATTTTAACATCATCTTTATCTTATTTCAACCCCCTGCCATTCTTCTAAACATAACACCAACCGGGGCAGAATTGACCTGACCATCAAGATCAACGGCAATATCTATATCCTGGAATTCAAGGTGGACGGCCCGGGTCAGGCGCTCGCGCAGATCAAAGAGAGAAACTATCAGCAGAAAGTGGAAATGGGGTCAGGCTTGCATTGTTGCGTAGCTGATTTCCGCAGTAACAACTACTGTTACGCAGACAAGATCTACCTTGTTAGTATGGATACTTCTGAGGCTAATTAAGATCCCCCTCGTTGTCAAGCCAGTTTATGGAATAGAGTTATCAATTGTCTTGGCAAAAATATCGTAATCTAACGAAGTTGTAAAAAACACCGGATCAACTTCCCACGCAAATGCCATCTTTTTGACAATATGCTGTAAATATACACAAAACAATCATTTTACTTCCTCTGCGCAATATCACACCCCTATAGTAATTCACTTTTAACAGCTTGATATAACTAAGCATTGTCATTTTACAAGAACAGGCGTGTTTCTTGCTCGTTGGCTAAAGTATATCTACAAGTAAAATTAAACTTTATCTTTTTCAAACATAACCCGATAAATAGAATAACTGTTTTGATCAACTTGAGCTTAAAGTTAAGATAAATAGTAACCGTTCAGGAAGGCTAAGACTCCGGATGTGCTCCGGGTTCGTTTGTTTCGCTCTCCGAAGCGTACCCTCTGTACGTGAGGAGGGCGAAACGGACGAAGATGGGGTGCAGCTGAACGGTTTACGATAAATACATAGAAATCAAAGGTGCCGGTATGAGTTTTAAGATTAAGGACATAAGCTCCAAATTGGATATTCCAGCCTCAACAATTAGGTACTGGCAGGAAAAATTTTCCGAGTTTATCCAACCAAAACGGACAAACGGCGGCCAGAGGCGCTATTCAAATAATGACTTGCGCGTCCTGGCCAATATAAAGGGACTTGTTTACGGCCAGAAAAAGACAATCGCTGAAGCTAAAAAGATAATTAAGGCCGAAATAAGTGGCTCAAAGTCTATGGATTGGTCCGACAAGACCATACTTTTAACCGGTGGCACCGGCTCCTTCGGCAAACATTTCTGCCGGATAATGCTTGAAAAATATAATCCAAAGGCCATCCGCATCTATAGCCGCGACGAATTAAAACAGCACAATATGCGTTTTGACTTTAACGATGACGACCGCCTGCGTTTTTTCATTGGTGATGTCCGTGATGGTGAACGTCTGCACCGGGCCATGGCCGGAGTCGATGTGGTGGTACACGCCGCCGCCTTAAAGCAGGTGCCGGCCTGCGAATACAATCCCTTCGAGGCGGTAAAGACCAACGTCCACGGGGCTCAGAATGTAATTGATGCCGCCATTGATACCGGGGTTAAAAAGGTTGTGGCCCTGAGTACGGATAAAGCCGTAAATCCTGTAAACCTGTACGGGGCTACCAAGCTTTGCTCCGATAAATTGTTTGTGCAGGGAAATGCCTACGTCGGCAGTAAAAAAACCATGTTTTCCTGCGTCCGCTACGGCAACGTTATTGGCAGCCGGGGCAGCGTGGTGCCATTGTTTATGAAGCAGAAACCATCAGGAGTGCTCACCGTAACCGATAAGAGGATGACCCGCTTCTGGATCACCCTGGATCAGGCGGTGGAACTGGTCTTAAAGGCCTTCAAATATATGGAGGGCGGCGAGATATTTGTACCCCGCATTCCCAGTATGAAGATTACCGATCTGGCTCGGGCCATCGGGCCGGAATGCGAGATAAAATCCATCGGTATCCGACCCGGTGAAAAATTGCACGAATCCCTTACCGGCGAGGACGAAGGCCGCAACACTCTGATATACAAAGATATGTATGTAATAATGCCTTCCTTCCCCTGGTGGAACAGGAAAAACTATTCCGAGGCCAAAGAATTACCGGAAAATTTTATCTACGCCAGCGATACCAACGACCAATGGCTGAGTGTTGAGGAGTTGCGGCAGATTATATTTGGCGACAAGCCATCTGAAAGACAAACCAAAAAGCCGGAACTGAACGCCGTCAATGAATAAGCCCCCTCAGACAACAGATCCGCCATCCAACAGCGGTACGACCACGATCGTATGCGAATGAAAACAATAAAAACAATCCCCTACGGCCGACAAAGCGTGGCTGAAGACGATATAGCCGCCGTAACAGAGGTTCTATGTTCCGAGTGGCTCACCACCGGCCCCAAGGTGCCGGCATTTGAAGAGGCCGTGGCCGGGTATTGCGGAGCCAGACACGGGGTAGCCGTATCCAGCGGTACCGCCGCTCTGCATGCCGCCATGTACGCCATAGGCATAGAGACCGGTGACGAGGTCATCGTCCCGGCCATAACCTTCGCCGCCACCGCCAACTGCGTAGTCTATCAGGGCGGCAGACCGATATTCGCCGATGTGGAAGAGGATACGCTGCTTATTGACTCCGAAGATGTGATTCAAAAAATTACTGATAGAACTAAGGCCATTATCGCGATGGACTATGCCGGCCATCCCTGTAACTACGAGGTCTTGAGCAATATCGCAAAAAAACACGATCTCTTCCTAATTGCCGATAGCTGCCACGCCTTGGGGGCAGAGTACAGAGGCCGCAGAACCGGCACATTGGCCGACCTCACCACATTCAGCTTTCACCCGGTGAAACATATCACCACTGGCGAGGGCGGCATGATTGTCACTAATAATACCTATTTTGCTGACCGTATGCGTATGTTCCGCAACCACGGTATAACCAGCGATCACCGTCAGCGGGCGGAAAAACACACCTGGAAATACGATATGGTTGACTTGGGTTATAACTACCGGCTATCCGATATCCAATGCGCCCTGGGCATAAGTCAGCTTAAAAAACTGCCCAACTGGCTTAAGAGAAGACAAGAGATAGCGGCACGCTACGATAAGGCGTTTATGAAAACCAATATCCGCTCCCTCAGCAAACACCCAAAGTGTTCACACGCCTATCACCTATATGTGGTAAGAGTTCCACAAAGGGATAAAATATTTAATATCCTGCGGGAAAGCGGAATTGGAGTGAATGTCCACTATGCGCCGCTGCATCTGCACCCCTACTACCGCAGTAAATTCAACTGCCAACCGGGTATCTGCCCAAAGGCGGAAAGGGCGGCAGAGTCCATATTATCGTTACCCATATTCCCTGCCTTGTCGGACTTGGAACAGACACAGGTAATTACAGCAATAAATACTGCCGTTACGGATAGCCAATGAAAGTTACAGCAATAATTCAGGCCCGTATGGGATCAACCCGGCTGCCTGGCAAGGTTATGAAACATCTAACCGGCAAAACTGTTCTCCAACATGTAATCGACAGGGTGGCATCTGCCCGCCTCCTTGATGAGGTGATAGTTGCCACTACAATTTCACCCCAGGACGACATAATCGTTACAGAGGCCCAAAAGGCGGGTGCAAAGATATTTCGGGGCAGCGAAGATGATGTGTTGGCCAGATATTATCATGCGGCCAAGACCTATAAAGCCGAAATAATTGTCCGTGTAACCTCGGACTGCCCGCTCTTTGACCCACAGATTCTCGATGAAATGCTTGGCATATTCCTCAAGGAAAATGCTAATGGCTTCAACCTTGACTATATGAGTAATTCACTACAACCCACCTTTCCACGGGGGCTGGATGCCGAGATCTTCACTATGCGGGTCTTGACCAAGACCTTTCATGAAGCTGACAAAGACTACGAGCGTGAGCATGTAACCC
>DRPV01000042.1 GCA_011330685.1 Desulfobacterales bacterium | reverse complement strand
GCCGCTGCCGGTCACGGTGATGATTGCCGGTTTGTCTAAGCCGGCGGCGGGAGCTAAAGAAAAGACCGCCGTCCCGCTCAGAAAACAGCACCCCCGCAAACTCAGGCGGGTGGCGGCTCAGGCAACGGGAAAAAAACAAAAGGTATCTCGGCAAGCGCCAAAGCCGCAAAGGCCACAAAAACAGGTGCTGAAACCAAAAGCAGCCCCTGTGCCTCTCAAGGCTGCCTCTACCAGGCCGCTGCTCAGACCCCCGCACCCCCCATCTGTCAAATCTCCTCCGGCCTCAGGCAAGGTCGGGGGCAGCGCCAAAAAACCGGCCGGCCGGAAAAGCCGCTCTGTCGGGCAAAGTATTAATCCCAATGTTCCAGCCGCCGCCTCCGCGGTACAAATGGCCACGCCGCTGTACTGGCGAAATCCGCCGCCCCGCTATCCCGCCCTGGCCCGCCGGCGGCATTATACCGGCACGGTAATACTGGAGGTGCTGGTGGATACTAATGGTCTGGCGGGTGAGGTCAGGGTGGTCAGGTCAAGCGGTTATACGCTGCTTGATGAGGCGGCGCTTGAGGCAGTACGCCGCTGGCAGTTCGCGCCGGGCACAGAGGGCGGTCGGCCGACCGCCATGCGGGTTAAGATCCCCATTCGTTTTCGTCTGCGATGAATATTAATGACTGCCGACAGGGCCACCCATTTGTGAATTTCATCAAAACACCACAATTTGCTCAAGTGCAGTTCCCGGCGTAAAATCGCCTGTCGGTGACGTGGTATATCCCAGTTCAGATACGCAGATTCAGGTGTCATTACAGCTTTGGCGAGTGTAGTTTTGCCGACCTGTCTGGGGCCGCTGATGAAAACCATTTTTTTCTTAAGATCCTTGACGATCTGTTTCTGTATGTATCTTGTTTTCATGACGACTCATTATATCTGTATTTTGGAGCAGAGTCAAAAAAAACCACCCCTGATTTTGACTGATGGAGAAAAAAACCGTGATGCACTGAATTATACTTGGATGAGAGGGATATCCTCTGGTTGCTTGTTCACTAATATTCCGTCCCATAAGTTTTGACCTGTTTTCTGGCAATTTAATTTTCTACGCAGCCTCTGCGGTATCCTGATAGATGTTTTCTTCTAAAATACATAATAGAGCCTCTAACGCTACTTGCGCGAAGTGGATACTCCCCAAGGAATAATGGCACCTGCCCAATTATCTTACAAGATTTACCGCCTTTAAGTCTTGATTTATAAGGCGTTGTTGCCTATATTCCGCGCAATGCAAAAGGAAAATCACCAAATTCTTATTTCAGCGGCCATCATCACCTTAAACGAGGCAGACCGCCTGACTGACTGCCTTACCAGCATCAGGACTTTTGTCCAAGACATAGTGGTGGTGGATTCGGGCAGTACGGACGAAACTATCAATATCGCGAAGAATTTGGGCGCCCGAATTTTTAAAAAAGAATGGCGCGGCTTTGGGCCTCAAAAGCAGTTTGCTATTGAACAATGCCGGGGCCAATGGATTATAATTCTGGATGCCGATGAGCGGGTTCCAGCAGAAACTGCCGCGGAAATAACTCGAATCACTCAAAGTCCGGGAACATTCGAGGCTTACTCAATTGCCCGCAAAAATTATTTTATGGGCCGATGGCTGAAACACGCCGGCTGGTGGCCCGACCGCACAGTACGCCTTTTCCGTAAAGGTTGTGGCAGAATGCCCGAACGACAGGTGCATGAATCCCTGAAAGTTAAGGGCCAAGTGGCAAATTTGCAAAATCCAATCATCCACTACCCATTCCGAGATGTGCGCCATATGATGGAGAAGATGAATCAATACTCCAGCGCCGGCGCCAGAGAATTACGTAAGTCGGGTCATAAATCGTCCATAACAAAGGCGTGTTCCCGAGCCGTCTGGGCCATATTGTTCAATTATTTTCTGCGTGGCGGTTTCCTGGACGGTGGCCCCGGCTTGGTTATCGCTGTTTCCGATGCGACAAATATATTTTTTAAGTATGCTAAATTGTTAGAGATGAATAAGAAATGAACCTTCTAATTTTTGAGCCCCGTCTTGGAGGTCATCATCTCACCTGGCTGCGCTATATTACTG
>DRPV01000041.1 GCA_011330685.1 Desulfobacterales bacterium | reverse complement strand
GGAATTTTTGGCCATCCAGAACACCATATATGTAAGAACCGCAGCGGCAAAAATCCCGAAAAAGGCCTCAAAAACGGCCTCACTCACTCCCTTAAATTCGCTGTTAACCATTTTGAAGACCAGGGCCAGACCAAAACTGGCAACAATCCCGCCAAGCGCCCCGGCAAATAGATAACGGCTCAAATATGATTTATTTATTTTTGCCAGATAGGCATAAATCACCCCGACAATAAGCGCGGCCTCTAAGGCCTCTCTGAAGGTTACAATAAAACTCGCGAACATAATATTTTCTCCTGCCCTCTTGCCACAACACCTGAACACATGTATACATATTCAGATGTTGTGGCAAAAAAAATTGCCTTCTTAATCTTCTTCTTTCAGATGCCGAATACCCTCTTCAAACAGACTACGGACGTGATCATCATCGAGTGAGTAATAGACCATTTTGCCCTCTTTCCTCGCTTTAACCAGCCGGGCTGTCCGTAAAATACGCAGTTGATGGGAAATAGCTGATTGAGTCGTACTCACCACAGCCGCGATGTCGCAGACACACAGCTCTTCTTCGGCCAGAATATCTAAAATACGTACCCTGGTGGGGTCAGAGAGAACCTTGAATATCTCAGCCAGATCAATGATTGTATCACTGTTGAGCATCCTGGAGCGCGCTCTCGCCACCCGTTTTTCGTCTACATAATATAACTGACAGACATCAATCATAACCCCACCTGTTTATGTGAGCACTTGTTCATACATAAACAAGTGCTATAATTTAGAAAATTAATCGTGTCAACAAAAAAACAAGTATCTCTTTTAAAGAGAAATCAGAATTTTCCTTTGAAATTAATTGCGTCCTGACCAGCGCTTTGATATCCTTAAAAAGTATGACCGTAACTGTTCAGCTGCACAACAGGAATTAAACAAAAGACAATAATTTGACTACTACCAATTCAGATATGGGATTTTCACGATATTACTTCAAGGGACATAATTTTCTTCTGACCAAGGTGTCCGGCAAAATTGCGGTTGACGATCTCTTACAACACGTGATGGCCGTTAACAAGGAAATGGCGGGAAAAATCAATCTCCGACAGCTCACCGACTGCCGTAATATAACGGATTTACAGAGTTTAAGCGTTAAAGACGCAACTAACTGCGCCCAACGAGAAATAAACAAGCCAGGATGCTTGCTGGCAATAGTAGTACCTGAGTCACCCATCTTTTTTGGTATGGCACGTGCTTACGCGATGTTTGCCGAAGACCACAGGGGAGAGGTGCAAATCTTTCAAAATATTCATGACGCTTTGGAATGGCTCGCCAATGACCCCGAAGAAATAAACATCCTGACTGATTTTGTAGAATCAGTGTCTACTGAATAACAACAACATCAAGAGGTTTAGCCTGCAAGTCAATAACGGCTGTTAGACGATGGGTGGTAAGATCCAATACCGACAGGCCGGATGAGGTGGTAATATACAGCCAGTCGCGCGAGGATGAAACAGCCATTTCACCAGGCTCCGGCCCCACCCTTATAGTACGAAAGACCTCATTCTGATCGGCAATGAGCATAGATAAAGTTCCGGAATACAAGTTGGTAACATAGACATAATTATTATAGGCCGTCAGACGTTCCGGGCCCAATCCCACGGCGTGGCGTTCAATCCCGCCGCTTTCCAGATTATACCTGGCGACATTATTAGCGGTTTTCTCGGCGATATAGAGATAATGGCCCGTTATCATCAGGCCCTGGGGGCCGCCGCTGTCGGCGATAACGGCAAGCGTGTTCATAGTCGCGGCATCCAGCAAGACAACCTTCTGCGAGATTGCTGAAGACAATTCCAGTGTATCATCGGCGGCAATATCCAAAAAATCAGGCTGCGCGGCAACCCTTACCCGCTTAACGAGGGCTCCGGTTCGCAGATCTATCTTACTGACGTAATCATCCTGACGATCCAAAAGAAAGGCGTAACGGCCACTCTTATCAACCACCATAAAGGCCGGAGCCATGAGCATGGGAATTTTGATTACGTCCCGCAGACGCCCCGATGATAATTCAATAATTCTGATCTCCCGCCGTTTTCGGGCCAAAACTATTAATTCATCAAGGTTCTTGAAAACCGCCATACGGCCGGGGGAACCGCTTACTCCCCAGGCCCCGCAAATCTGATTGTTATCCGTCCGAATAATATAGATAGTGTTTATCTCAGGGCAGCTTACATAGGCCAGCTCGGTGGTCAGAGGGATATGCTGGGGGTGAATGCTGATATCTTTGCCATTCACGATACTGCCGGCCCGCCGAAGATCCCAGGTGATAAACAGGCAGCTGCTGTCATCGGCAGCCAGGGTAAGGGAGGGATTAAGGGGCCGCTCTATAATTCCGGCCCCGCCAATGGAGAGGCGAACCCGATCATAATTACCAGGGGGCAGAGAGAGGCGGTTTAAAAGACGCTGACCGCCGTGAATCCGGGCCGGATCAAGGCTTAGCGTTTTGTCTTCAAGAAGGGAGTACCAGCGATCTCCAGCATGCAGCTCCACATCTTTCAGCTCAAAACGACGAGCCTGTTCCGCGACAGCCCCCTTGACAGCGAATAACAGAGAGAGTTGCGCCCGCCCCGCCTGATAGGTATCTTTAACCATAATCGAGGCAGACGGGGGTGCCACACCGTTTGTGGTTACACATGAGCAGAGGGCAAGGAGTAAAAATAACGGGGCAAAAATTTTCATAAATTATTTTTCATAGATTATTGCCGCCCTCAACTCTTATCGGAATGGCAGATGGCGCAGCCGTTGACCCATGTGCCTGAAGTCCCGCGATAATTCCAGCGCAAGCCGGCATAATAGGGGCTGGCATGCGCCCGATGACATGACAGGCACATAACAATCCGATCTCCCGGCAGACTCATATCCACTGTATTGTCACTGACATCATCACTGGCCAGCGGGGCGCTCAGATTATAGCTGGTATAAGAGGCGTATTCTCCGGTAGTGGGCATGGATATATCAACGGGATGCCTGATCCAGGGATCAGAAAAAAAGGTATCAGAGGTATTGGATATTCCCTCATTCCCCGACCCGCTATGAAAAATGCCGTGGCATTCAGCGCAGAGATAGCTCATGGTATGGGTATTCACCGGCGTATCGGCGCTTGCTTCGGCCCCGCTACGTGCCGTGCCGAAATAGACATTATGCTGACCATTGGCACTGCTGGCCTGATACTCATAATCACTATCCTCGTAGCCCTTTATTCCATAAAGAAAACGATAGCTGTTGCCCACTGTATCCGCCGTAGTCATGGCTCCGGTGGTGGGATGATTATGGTGAGAACCGAATATGCCGTCACTATTATGGCGGCCGTGACAGCCATAGGTTCCGGCACAGCTCAGGTTATTAGCACTCCAGTTGGGACTGCCGCCACCTACCTGGCCGTTGGCATTAAAGCCCGCCTTCCAACCAGGCGGATTACCGGTTAAGAGGCTGTCGGCGGCCCCCAGTTCAATAGGGTTATGGCCGTATCGTTCATTGTTGACAGCATATCTAAAATTACCGCCGGCCAATTCTTCTGTACCGGTAGTATAGACAAAAGGAGTAGAATTAGTACCATCATTGGTACCGGTATGACAGCCGAGACAGGTATTGTTCAGTAAAGTGGCACGCGGGGTGGAGGTAACTGCCTGCTTACTGGCGTGCATAACATGGCAGTTGGCACACTCACCAGACACCGAGGCCCAGAGATTGTCAGGCACTGTTAGTATAACAACAATAAGCAGGAAAAAAAATTTCATACCCTCACACTCTCTATTCCGTAAAGACAGCCAAACGGCCGTTCCCCTCATCAAGAACACATAAACGGCCCCAGGGGTCAAACTGAACCTGAATTGGATATAACAACTGCCCAGGCCGTTCCCCGCGGCTCAGAATTTCATTTTGCAGCCGGCCGCTGGAACTGTATATCTTTAAATGACCACTGTGACGTTCCGCCACCACAATTCGGCCCTGGTGCGGATCAATGGCAAAGGCGGCGGCAAAATCCGGCCTGGGACTGAGCTTGATCCTCTTTATTTCCTTACCATCGGCGGCAAAATACCTAATCTCACCCTCTAAGGCGGTGAGAGCCGCCACCCCGCCCCGGCCAAGCGGACTAAAATCAACAAACCCCATCCGACAGCCGGTGCAGACGAAAGACTCTTCACTTTCCAAGCGGGAATTCATGATCTCTACCCGGCCATCAGCCTTGTTAAGCACATAAATTTTCCGGCCCGCCAACTTGACCCGCGCGGGGAATATCCGCCGGGAAGTGAGGATATGGCGTTTAACCTGCCGGTCTTTAAGGTTAATAACGGTTAAACTGTCCCGCCCCTTTTCCATAACGAGGAGAGTACTGCTTCCTATCCTCGTCATGGCCACCGGCAACCGCAAACTCCCTCCGGCATTAAAGGATTGCAGCGGCTGTCCCCCCTTATCAAAGGACACTAAACGATTATGGCCGCTATCAACAATATAATACCGTTTATGGGCCTTATCTACGTAGAAAGATGCCGGGTTCAAAAGCCCGCCGCCATTTTTGTCGGCAGTCATGGCCATTTTTAACTGCCAGGCATAGGCCGGGCCGCTCACCCCCGTCCCAATAATACAAATAATGCAAACAATGCTAATGGCCAAAAGGAGCTTTCTTGTAATCAAAATCATACCGACACTCCCTTTTAATAATTATGGCATTGGACGCAGAGCGCTTCTTTACCGTCCATAACCAGATTGTATCTATAATTAGTGCCCTTGGGATCATGGCAGGTAATACAGGTTATCGGGCGGCCGTTTCTATGGTCGATGACCCCTTTACCCACCGGATGGCTGAATTTACCCTGGCTGGTATGGCACCGGGTACAAATGGTAATACCATTCCCCTTGAGCATGGCCGGACTTCGACCACCATGGGCCGCGTGACAGGTAAGACAGTCAGCCATCTTTTTATGGCGGTATTCAGCACTCTGATGACGGGTAACGGTATCCTGATGGCAGCTCTCGCATAAGACCCGCACCGGGGAACGTAAGAGGCGTTTATCATCGGCGGCATGAGGACTATGGCAGGTGGTACAGGCGTTACCACGGGCATTATCAGTCAGGTGATTATGAGTCACAAAATAATAGCGGCCAATCTTCCGGTGGCAGCTTAGGCAGAGCGCGGTATTAAGGGGTTTATTCTTCTGGTGACAGACCGCGCAGCCCTTTTTAAAGGGCGGATGCAAAAATTTACGAAGCAACGAAGGGCTCTTACCACCGTGCGGATTGTGACAACTCAGACAATCTCCCGCCCCCAGGCTGAATTTATGTTTCTTCTTAACCGATGACAGCTTGTGACAGCCCTGGCAAAGTACAGCGGGCGGGCTTTTAAGCATTTGAGGCGTACCGCCGTGAGCGGTATGACAGCTAAGGCACTTACCATGTTTAAAGGGGGCATGTTGAACGGCATAATCTGCCATCTTATGACAGGAAGAACAGACCGAGGCCACATCATCGACCAACAGCCCCTTATGAGAAGCGGAATGAGCGGCATGACATTTCAAACATTGCCCCGCCGCCACTGGCTGGTGGATATTTTTACCCTGCTTAACCTTTAGATTATCATGACAACGCAGGCATAATTCCGGGGCCTTGGCCTTTAATAAGCCCGGATAACGAGCGGTGTGCATATTGTGGCAGTTCTTACATTCCGCCACCGGTTCATGTACCACCGGACGCTGAAATTCAGCCCGATTGTGACACTTAAAGCAGACGGAGCCAGCACTCATGTCAGCTCGGGGCAATGCCTGACCCCGGCCTTTATGGCAGGCATTACACTTACCATTTTTAAAAGGCGGATGGGCTGATTTATAGAGATAATACGGCTGGCCGTTACCATGGGGGTCATGACAATTCTGACAGCTGTCAGCGCCGGGAGTAAGCCCATGATGGCGCTTACTCATCTCTTTAGCACTCATTTTGTGGCAGC